>NZ_JBHWIV010000064.1:0-47962 GCF_042731675.1 Kitasatospora sp. NPDC059827
GGTACGCATGTGGGGGGGGCGGTGGGTCAGGGGCGCCTCGGGGTGGGGGAACCCGGCCGGCCCCGACGCGGGGCGTCGGGGCCGTCGAGGGGGGTCGTCGGATCAGGCGTGCTTGACCAGGAGGAGACGGTGCATGGGGGTGTCGAGCAGGGCGACGCGGCGCAGGCCGGCGTCGGCGAGCCACTGGTCGTAGTCCTGGACGGTGAAGGCGTCGCCGCCGCCGGTGGCGAGCATGGAGGCGGCGAAGAGCCGGAAGAAGCGGTTCTGGGTGTTCCCGTCGGTGCTGTCCTCGTCGACGATGTGGTCGGCGATGGCGATGACGCCGTCCTCGGTGAGGGACTTGGCGGAGCGGAGGAGGAGTTCGCGGGCCGACTCGGGGGTCTGGAGGTGGAAGATGTTGACGAAGAGGGCGACGTCGACGCCGGTGCCCCAGTCGTCGGACCAGAAGTCGGCGATCTCCGGGTTGAAGCGGTCGGCGACACCGAGGCGGTGGGCCTGGGCGTTGGCGATCGGGACGATCCGCTCGGCGTCCAGGGCCCGGGCGTTGAGGCCGCTGAACTCCTGGAGCAGCAGCTGGCTGTAGATGCCGGTGCCGCAGCCGACGTCGAGCAGGGTGCGGCCGGCGCCGTCGGTCCAGCCCTGCTCGCGCAGGGCGTCCGCGAGGGTGGCGGCGATCGGCGGGGCCCAGAAGTTGATGCCGCGGACGAGGGAGGTGTAGTCCTCCTCGGAGATCTGGTTGAGCTGCTGCGAGCCCTCGGAGTTGCGGGCGCCGGAGCGGACGTTGCCGGCCAGGTTGCGCCAGGCGCCCCAGGCGACGTTGCGGTCGTGCCGGATCTTGCCGACCAGGCTGTACAGGCCCTCGGGGGCGAAGACGTCGTGCATCTCCGGTGGCAGGGTGTAGACGGCCTGGCCGTCCGCCGCGCGGCTGCGCTCGACCACGTCGTAGGCGGCCAGGCCGTCCAGCAGGACGCGGGTGGCGCGCAGGTCGGTGCCGAGCCGGCTGGAGAGCTCCCCGGCGGTGGCCGGGGCGGCGATCAGGGCGGTGAAGGCGCCGAGGTCGTGGGCGGCCTCGATGACGCCGGTGGCCCAGATGCCGATGAGGTGCTCGTACATCCGGTGGGCGGCGTTGACGCCGGTGCCGCGGCCGGGGAGCAGCTCGGTGTCGACGAGCGGGGTGTGGTTGTCGAAGCTGCGCACGGCGGGGATGGTCATGGTCGTTTCTCCTAGTCGAGGTGGACGGTGCGTCTGGTGCGTCTGGTGCGTCTGGTCACAGGACGATTCCGCCGTCGATCTGCAGGACCGAGCCGGTGAGGTAGGCGGACTGCGGGCCCGCCAGGAAGGCGACCGATTCGGCCACCTCGTCCGCCGTGCCGAAGCGGCCGAGCGGGATGTGCTTGAGGGCGTCGGTGCGTTGGGCGTCGGTGAGCACCGAGGTCATGTCGGTCTCGATCATGCCGGGGGCGACCGCGTTGACCCGGACCCCGTAGCGGCCGACCTCCTTGGCCAGCGCCCGGGTGAGCGCGATGATCCCGGCCTTGGAGGCCGCGTAGTTGCTCTGGCCGGGGTTGCCGTAGACGCCGGAGACGGAGCTGAGGGTGATGATCGAGCCGGCGCGGCGCTTGACCATCGGGAAGGCCACCGCGCGGCAGAGGTTCGCGGTGCCGGTCAGGTTGGTGTCGGTGACGGACCGCCAGTCGTCGTCGGACATCAGGAGGAGCGGCTTGTCGCGGGTGATTCCGGCACTCGCGACGGCGACGGTGATCGGGCCGAGCTCCTCCTCGGTGCGGGTGACCCAGGCGCGGACGGCGGCGGCGTCGGTGACGTCGACCTTCTCGGCCAGGGCGGCGACGCCGAGGGCGTCGAGCTCCTTGGCCAGGACGTCGGCGGCCTGCCGGTCGGACTGGTAGCAGAAGCTGATCGGGTGGCCCCCGGCGGCGAGCCGCAGGGCGGCGGCCTTGCCGATGCCGCGGGAGCCGCCGCTGATCAGGACGGTGCCGGGAGTGCTCATCGGTCACCGCCGGTGAGGCGCAGGACGGCGCAGGCGGCCAGGCCCTGGTGGTCGAGCGAGGCGATCACGGCGAGGCGGCCGGCGGCCGCGGGATCCTGCTCGGCCAGGGACAGGACGGTGGTGAGGGAGAAGACGGTCGCGGCGGAACCGGTGTCGCCGAGCAGGTCGGGGACCCGGTCGACGGCCTCGGAGCCGACCAGCTCGGCGAGCCGGTCGCGGGCCGGCTGCCCGGTGACGGTCGCGGCCCAGACCTGGTCGGGGGTCGCGCCGGCCTGGGCGAGGGCGTCGCGGACGGTGGCGGCCAGGGCCGCCTGCGGGTCGTCGTCGACGTCCAACCGGACGTCCAGGGACAGCAGTTCGGCCAGCACCCGGCGGCCGGGCGGCAGGGTCCGCCCGGTCTCCACCAGCAGGACGGCGCTGCCCTCGCCGCTGGGCCGGTCGCTCTCCCCGGCCAGCCACGCGCGGGTCTCGGACTGCTCCTCCACCGCGCCGACCAGGGCGCGTTCGGCGCGGCCGGCCGCCAGCAGGCGGCGGGCGTAGCCGAGGGCGAGCAGGCCGCCCGCGGCGCCGCCGGCCAGGGTGGTGTTGGGGCCCTTGAGGTCGAAGCGGATGGCGGTGGCCGCGGCCGGGCCGTTCATCAGCACGTTCGGCATCAGCTGGGCGGGCACGTCGTAGGGCTTGTCGCCCTCGAAGGAGGCCCGGCTGAACCCGGCGGCGCTGTGGGCGCTGCCGAGGGTGGTGCCGAGGACGAGGGCGGTGCCGCCGCCGGTGGCGATCGGGCTCTGCGCGGCCTCGGCCTCGCCGAGCAGTTCGCGGACGGCGGTGACGGCCAGGCCGGTGGCCCGGTCGAAGGTGCGGGTACCGGCCTTGCCGAGCACCTTGCGGGTCTCGAAGTCGGGTACCTGGTGGGCCGGTTCCCCCCGGCCGACCCCGGCCGCGAACGCGTCGCGGCCGAGGCCGAAGGGGGAGACCGCGGACCATGCGGTGATCAGCGGCCGGTCCCGATGGATCGTGGTCGAGCTCGTGCGCTCGCTCATCGGCTGGGCTCCTCCTCGTGGCGCCCCAGGACGACGGAGGCGTTGTTGCCGCCGAAGGCCAGTCCGTTGTTGACCACCACCCGGAGGTCCGCGGGGACGGAGTGGTTGGGCACGCAGTCGATCTGGCACTGGGGGTCGGTGGTGCGGTGGTTGACGGTGGGCGGGACGAAGCCGTGGGCCAGCGCGAGCGCCGAGGCGGCCGCGCCGAGCGCGCTCGCCGCGCCCATCGAGTGGCCGAGCATCGCCTTGAGGGCGACGGTGCGCGGCGGGGTGTCGCCGAAGACCTCGCGGATCGCGCGGGTCTCGGTGATGTCGTTGGTGGGGGTGCCGGTGCCGTGGGCGGAGACCAGGTCCACCTCGGCCGCCTTGACCCCGGCGTCGTGGAGCGCCAGTTCCATGCAGCGGGCGACGCTCGACTGGTCGGGGGCGGTGGGGTGGTGGGCGTCGCAGTTGAGCCCGTAGCCGAGCAGTTCGGCGTAGATCCGGGCGCCGCGGCGCCGGGCGGAGTCGAGGGTCTCCAGGACGAGGACCCCCGCGCCCTCGGCCGTGAGGAGCCCCTCGCGGTCGGCGTCGAACGGACGGCAGTAGTCGGAGGAGACCAGGCCGAGCCGGCTGAACCCGGCGAAGGTGCGGCGGCAGATCGCGTCCGCGCCGCCGACGACGGCGATGTCCGCCTCGCCGGTGCGCACGGCGTCGAAGCCGTCGCCGATCGCGTAGTTCCCGGCCGCGCAGGCGGTGCCGAGGACGGCCGGGACGACCCGCGGGAGCCGCAGCTCCCGGGCGATCGCCAGGGCCAGCTGGTGGGCCGGCAGGCGGCCGGCCACCAGCTGGTCGACCGGGTGCTCCGGCCCGTTGGCGACCGACTCCGCGATCAGCTTGTCCAGCTCGGGCGCCTCGCCGTCGGTGGTGCCGATGGTGATCTGGGCTCGGAGCCCGGCGAGTTCCTGCTCGTCGAGCCCGGCGTCCCGGACGGCCATCCGGGACGCCGCGACGGCGAACTGGGTGGCGCGGCCGAGCTCCTCGACCTGGAGGCGGTGGATCCACTGCTCCGGCTCGAAGCCGTTGACCTCGTGGCCGGAGGAGCGCAGGAACCCGTCGGTGTCGAAGCTGGTGATCGGACCGGCACCGCAGCGGCCCTCGCGCAGGGCCGAGGTGAAGTCCTCGACCCCGTTGCCGATGCTCGACAGGACGCCGATGCCGGTCACCACCACGCGCTGCGGCGCGGTCATCGGGCGGTCGCCCGGGACAGGACCTCCAGCACGGCGCCCAGGTTGACCATGTTGGGCAGCTCCTCCTGCGGGATGGTGACGTGGAACTCCTTCTCCAGGCGGGCGAGCACCTCGATGGCGTTCAGCGAGTCGGCGCCGTAGTGGTCGATGAAGTGGTCGGTGAGGGTCAGTTCGTCCAGCTCCAGGTCGAGGCAGTCGGCGACGATCTCGCGGACCTTGGACTCGTCGATGGCGACGGTGCTCATGGGGTGCTCCTCAGGTGGTGTCGGATCGGTGGTGCTCTGGTCGGGCGGTGTTCGGGGGTCAGGCGGTGGCGTCGATCAGGCTCTGCGGGCGCAGGTCGGTCCAGGTGCGCTCGATGTGGTCCAGCGCCTCCTGCCGGGTGCTCGCGCCCTTGACGGTCCGCCAGCCGGCCGGGACCTCGGCGAAGGCGGGCCAGAGGCTGTGCTGGTTCTCGTGGTTGGCGAGGACGAGGAAGGTGCCCTGCTCGTCGTCGAACGGGTTGCTCATGATTTCTCGGTCCTTTCGGAAATCCCGGAAATCGTCCGGTTCTCGGGCGCAGTGCCCCCGGGATGGAATTTCCGGGGCGGCCACCGGTATATCGGTGCGGTGATTCAGGATTCCTTGCGGAGAGCGGCGGAGAGGGTTTTTCCGATGGATTCGGCCGGGGCCGGTTCGAGCATCGAGTCGTGGTCGCTGTCGACCGGGTGCCGGAGGATCCGGCCGGTCACGTGCGCCCGCCAGGACTCCTCGTCCGGGTCGCCCGGGGTGCGCCCCCGGGTGGCCGCGAACAGGAGGAGGTCCCCCTGGAAGCGGCCGGGGCGGTGGGCCTCGCCCAGTGCGCTGTGGGTGCGGATCACTCCGAGCAGTCGGACCAGCTCGGTCTCGTCCAGTTCCGCGAGCGCGTTGCCGGCCTCGGCCAGGCGCCGGCGTGCGGTGCCGGGGTCGAGCGGGCCGTCGCCGGGGAGGCCGGCCCGTTCGAGCAGTTCGGCGAGGACGGCCCGGTCGTCCGGCAGCTCCTCGGCCGGCGCGCCGGTCCCGGGGTAGCCGTCCAGGTCGGCGAGCAGTTCGACCTGCTCGCCGCGGGCCTGCAGCTGGACCGCGATCTCGTGGGCGACGAGCCCTCCGAACGACCAGCCGAGAATACGGTAGGGCCCCGCCGGCTGGATTTCCAGCATTTCGCCGAGATATTTTCCGGCGATTTCCTGGACGGACCCCGGGGTCTTTTCCGGGGAGCGTACCCCACCGGCCTGGAAAGCGTACACGGGAATGTCCGCGTCAATTTCCGCGGCGAGTGTCAGGAAAGGCCAGCCGAGGCCGACCGCGCCGTGCACGCAGAACAGCGGACGGCTGCCGCCGGTCGGCCGGACGGCCAGGACGGGCGCGAACGGGTCCTCGGGCGCACCGGTGCCGTCGACCGTGCCGGCCACCGGGGCCAGGCCGGCCACGGTGCGGTGGGCGAAGACGTCGGCGGGGGTGAGCGACAGCCCGGCCGCGCGGGCGCGGCTGACCAGTTGGATCGATTTCAGGCTGTCGCCGCCCAGCTCGAAGAAGCCGTCCTCGGCCCCGACCTCGTCCAGGCCGAGCACCTCGGCGAAGATCCGGGCAAGGGCGCGTTCGACCGGCCCGTCGGGCGCTCGGCCGTCCGAGCGGGCCACCGCCCGGTCGTCGGCCGCGGGCGCGGGCAGCGCCTTGCGGTCCACCTTGCCGTTCGGGGTGAGCGGCAGGGCGTCCAGCTGGACGTAGGCGGCCGGGAGCATGTACTCCGGCAGCACGGCCGCCAAGTGGGCCCTCAGTGCGGCCGGTTCGGGCCGTTCCGGACCGGCCGGCACCAGGTGGGCGACCAGTCGGCGGACGCCGGGCGGGTCCTCCCGATCGGTCACCGAGGCCCGTTCGACCAGCGGATGGTCCGTCAGGACGGCCTCGATCTCGCCGAGTTCGATCCGGAAGCCGCGGATCTTCACCTGGTGGTCCACCCGGCCGAGGTAGTCGACCGAGCCGTCCGGCCGCCAGCGGGCGAGGTCCCCGGTGCGGTACATCCGCGTGCCGGGCGGCCCGTACGGGTCGGCGGTGAAGCGTTCGGCGGTCAGGCCCGGGCGGTCCAGGTAGCCGCGGGCGAGGCCCGCGCCGGACAGGTACAGCTCGCCGACGACCCCCGGTGGCACCGGGCGCAGCGCGGCGTCCAGCAGCCGGACCTGGTTGCCGGCCAGCGGGCGGCCGATCGGCGGGGTGCCGTCCTGGTCGGGCGGGACGTCCGCGACCAGTGACCAGATGGTGGCCTCGGTCGGGCCGTACAGGTTGCTGACCTTCGCGGCGGCGCCGGTCAGCGCCGTGGCCAGGGCCGGGGGGAGCGCCTCGCCGCCCGTCAGGACGTGCAGTCCGGCCAGGGCCCGCGGCCGGGTGGTGACCAGCGCGTGCCACAGCGTCGGGGTGGCCTGGAGGACGTCCGGCCGGCTGTCGTCGATCAGTGCGGCGAGCAGTTCCGGGTCGCGGACCGTCTCCAGCGGGGCGACCACCAGCCGGGCGCCGCCGAGGAGCGGGGCCAGCAGCTCCAGGTTGGCGATGTCGAAGCCGAAGGTGGTGACGGCCAGCAGGGTGCGTCCGGGGGTGAGGTCGAGCCGGCCCGCCAGGTCCAGCAGGTGGTTGGTCAGCGCGCTACGCGGCACCACGACGCCCTTGGGGCGGCCGGTGGAGCCCGAGGTGTAGATGACGTACGCGGCGTGTTCGGGGCGTACGGGCGCGGCCAGTTCGGTCGGGCGCAGGTGGTCCGCCGGCTGCCGGTCGAGCAGGGTGCGGGTGGCCGGGTCGTCCAGCAGCAGGAGCGGGCCGGCGTCCAGGCCGGGGACGGCGGCGGCCACCCCGGACGTGGTGACGGTCAGCACCGGCTGGGCGTCCTTGGCCATCCCGGCGATCCGGTCCGCCGGGTAGGACGGGTCGATCGGCAGGTAGGCGGCACCGGTCTTGATCACCGCGAGCGCGGCCACCACCAGGTCGACCGAGCGCGGCAGGGCGATCGCCACCAGCCGGTCCGGTTCCGCGCCCTGGGCGACCAGGGTGCGGGCGAGCCGGTTGGCCCGCCGGTGCAGATCGGCGAAGTCGAGCCGCCGGTCGGCGAATTCGAGGGCGACGGCGTCCGGCGTGGCGTCCGCCGCGGCTTCCAGCAGTTCGGCCAGTGTCCGCCCGCTGACCAGGGCGTCGGCGCCGGTCCCGACGGTCAGCAGCTCCTCCTGCTCGCCGGGCAGCAGCGCCGGGGCGGTGCTGATCGGCCGGTCCGGCCGGTCGACCAGGACGCCCAGCAGGTGCACCAGCCGGTCGGCCAGTCGCTGGGCGCCGGCCGCGCCGAAGAGGTCGGTGCTGTACTCCAGCCGGCCGGTCAGGCCGCCGGGGCCGGGCTGCTCGGCGAGCTCGAAGCTGAGGTCGAGCCGGGCCACGCCGAGCTCGGCCGCGGCCGCCTCGGCGGTGACGCCGGGCAGCTCCAGCCGGGCGGTGGCGTTGTTGTGCAGGGCCAGCAGGGTCTGGAACAGCGGGTTGCGGCCGTGGGCGCGCTCCGGGCCGAGGGCGTCGACCAGCTTCTCGAACGGCAGGTCCTGGTGGGCGTAGGCGGCCAGGTCGACGGCCTTCACCCGGTCCAGCAGTTCGCGGAAGGTCGGGTCGCCGGACAGGTCGGTGCGCAGCACCAGGGTGTTGACGAACATGCCGACCAGGTCGTCCAGGGCGTCGTCGGTGCGGCCCGCGATCGGGGTGCCGAGCGGGATGTCCTGGCCCGCGCCGAGCTTGCCGTACAGCGTGGCCAGCGCGGCCTGGAGCACCATGAACAGGCTGGCCCCGCTCTGCCGGGCCAGGGCGGCCGCCCGGTGGTGCAGTTCGGCGGGGACGGTGAAGCGGACGGCGGCGCCGCGGTAGCCGGTGGTGGCCCGGCGGGCGGTCTCCACCGGCAGCTGGAGCTCCTGCGGCAGTCCGGCCAACTGGTCCTTCCAGTAGGCGGTCTGGCGGGCGAGGAGGGACTCCTCGTCGTCCTCCGCGCCGAGCAGTTCGCGCTGCCAGAGCGCGTAGTCGGCGTACTGCACCGGCAGCGGCGCCCAGGCGGGCGCGCGGCCGGCCAGCCGGGCGGCGTAGGCGGTGGAGAGGTCGCGGGCGAGCGGCCCGTTGGACCAGCCGTCCCCGGCGATGTGGTGGATCACCACGACCAGCAGGTGGTCCTCGGGGCCGGCCGCGAGCAGGGTGGCCCGGATCGGCGGCCGGTGCGCCAGGTCGAAGGTTCCGGTGGCGAACTCCGCTGCTGCCTCGGTGAGTTCGGCATCGGACAGCTCGCGGACGGGCAGCTCGACGGCGGCCCGCTCGACCGGGAGGACCAGCTGGTACGGCAGGCCGTCGCGGTCCGGGAAGACGGTGCGCAGGCTCTCGTGCCGGCCGACCACGTCGGTCAGCGCGGCGGCCAGCGCGGCGCGGTCCAGCGGGCCGCGCAGCCGCAGCGTCCACGGCAGGTTGTAGGTGGCGGAGGGGCCCTCCAGCCGGTCCAGGAACCAGAGCCGCTGCTGGGCGTACGACAGCGGCAGCAGGTCCGGGCGGGCCCCGGCGGTCAGCGCGGGGCGGACGGCGTCCTGGGTGAGCCGGCCGGCCAGGGCGGCCACGGTGGGCGCCTCGAAGACGGTGCGCAGCGCCAGTTCGGCGCCGAGCAGCGTGCGTACCCGGCTGACCAGCCGGGTGGCGAGCAGCGAGTGGCCGCCGAGCTGGAAGAAGTCCTCGTCGATGCCGACCGCGGGCCGGTCGAGCACCTCGGCGAAGGCGGCGCAGAGCACCTCCTCCTGCGGGGTGCGCGGGCCGCGGCCGGTCGCGGCGGTGAGGTCGACCTCGGGCAGCGCCTTGCGGTCCACCTTGCCGTTGGGGGTCAGCGGCAGGGCGTCCAGCACCACCAGGGCGGAGGGCACCATGTACTCGGGCAGCAGCGCGGCGGCCGCGGCCCGGCAGCGGGCCGGGTCGACCGGGCCGGTCAGGTAGCCGACCAGCCGGGCGTCGCCGGCCCCGCCGCGGCGGACCACCACCACGGCGTCGCCGACCTGCTCGATCGAGCGCAGCGCGGCCTCGACCTCGCCGGGCTCGATCCGGTGGCCGCGGATCTTGACCTGGTGGTCGACCCGCTCCAGGAACTCCAGCTGGCCGTCCGGCCGCCGGATCACCCGGTCGCCGGTGCGGTACATCCGGGCGCCCGGCAGCGGGCTGAACGGGTCGGCGACGAACACCGCGGCGGTGCGGCCGGGCTGGTCGAGGTAGCCGCGGCCGACGCCGCGCCCGCCCACGTACAGCTCGCCGGGGACGCCGTCCGGGACGGGGCGCAGGGCGTCGTCCAGGACGTACAGTCCGGTGCCGCGCACGGCGCGGCCGATCGGGGCGCGCACCGAGTCCAGCTCGGCCGGGGAGCCGATCACCGCGTGGGTGACGTCGTCCGAGCACTCGGTCGGCCCGTACGCGTTGACCAGCGGGATCGCCGGGTAGCGGGCGAACCAGCGGTGCGCCAGGTCGGCGGGCAGCGCCTCGCCGGTGACGACCAGCTTGCGCAGCCCGTCCAGGACGGGCGGCTCGGCGCCGTCGTCCCAGCTGTCCAGGGCGGTGCGCAGCAGCGAGGGGACGACCTCCAGCACGGTGACGCCCTCGGGGGCGACCAGGCCGAACAGGGCCTGCGGGTCGGCGGCGAGGTCGCGGCCGGTGACCCGCAGCCGCCCGCCGACGACCAGCGCGGCGAGCATCTGCCAGACCGAGATGTCGAAGGTGACCGGGGCGTTGTGGACCAGCACGGTGTCCCCGTCCAGCTCCAGGTCGGCGACCTTGGCGAGCAGGTGGTTGACCATGCCCGCCCGGTGCACCATGGCGCCCTTGGGGCGGCCGGTGGAGCCCGAGGTGAAGATGACGTACGCCAGGTCGTCGCCGGCCCCGCGCGGGGCGGGCAGCCGCTTGGCGGTCCTGGTGCCGGTGGCGAGCGCCGTGATGTCCAGCACCGGGACGTCCAGGCCGGCCGCGGCCAGCAGTTCGGTGGCCGCGGCGTGCTCGTCGGGGCCGACCAGCAGGGCGCCGATCCGGGCCTCGGCGGCCAGCACGGCGGCGCGTGCGACCGGCGCGGAGACGTCCAGCGGCAGCCAGGCCGCGCCCGCGCCGAGCACGCCGAGGACGGCGGTGACGAAGCCGCAGCCGGGCGGGGCCAGCACCCCGACCGGTCCGGTCGCGGCGCCCGCCCGGGTCAGGGCCCGGGAGACGGCGCCGGCCCGGGTGGCCAGTTCGCGGTAGCCGAGCCGCTCGGTGCCGTCGGCGACGGCGACGGCGTCCGGGCGGGTCCGGGCGAACCGCTGCACCCGTGCCACCACGTCCGTCCACGGGTCGGTCTCGGCCGGCTCCGGGGCGGGGACGGCCAGCCGGGCGCGCTCGCCGGGCAGCAGCAGGTCCAGCCGCCCGAGCGGGCGGTCCGGCTCGGCCTGGGCGGTGCGCAGCACGTGCAGCAGCCGCTCGGCGACGAGGGCGGCCTCGGCCGGGGTGAACCGGGCGGTGTCGTAGCCGATCTGGAGGCGCAGCCGCTCGCCGGGCAGGGCCATCAGGCTGAGCGGGTAGTGGTTGGCGTCGCCGGCCCGGAGGCCGGTCAGCCGCAGTCCGGCGACCTCGCCGGCCAGCGCCTGCGGGTCGAGCGGGTAGTTCTCGAAGACCAGCACGCTGTCGAAGAGGTCGCCGACCCCGGCGTTGCGCTGGATGGTGTCGAGGCCGAGGTGCTGGTGCGGGAGCAGCAGCGACTGGCGGTCCTGGAGCGCGGACAGCAGCTCGGTGAAGCTCTGCGCCGGGTCGAGGTCGACCCGGACCGGCAGGGTGTTGATGAACAGGCCGACCATGCCCTCGACGCCGGGCAGCTCCGGCGGGCGGCCGGAGACGGTGCCGCCGAAGACGATGTCGCGCAGCCCGGTGAGGGTGCCCAGCACGGTCGCCCAGGCGCCCTGCACCACGGTGTTGACGGTCAGCCCGCGGGTGCGGGCCCAGCCGGTGAGCGCGGCGAACTCCGGCGCGTCCAGCTCGACGGCGTGCTCGCCGGGCATGCCGGGCCGGCCGGGCTCGGCGGCGGCCGTGCCGGACAGCCGGGTGGGCTCGGTGAAGCCCTCCAGCGCGGCCGTCCAGGCCGCCTCGGCCGCCGCCCGGTCCTGCCGGGCCAGGTGGGCCAGGTAGGACTTGTACGGGGCGGGGCGGGGCAGCGAGACGCCGCCGTCGGCGTAGCAGGCGAACAGCTCGCGCACCACGACCGGCATGGACCAGCCGTCGAACAGGATCTGGTGGGAGGTCAGCACCAGCCGGTGCTCGCGCTCGCCCAGCCGCAGCAGGCTGAACCGCAGCAGCGGCGGGCGGGCCAGGTCGAAGGGCCGCAGCCGGTCGGCCTCGGCGAGCTCCTCGGCCTCCTCGGCCGAGGAGGGGACGTCCCGCAGGTCGAGCTCGCGCCAGTCCAGCGCGACCTCGCGCGGCACGACCTGCACCGGGTCGCCGTTCTTGCGGTAGCGGAACGCGGCCCGCAGGTTGGGGTGCCGCTCCAGCAGGGCGGTGACCGCCCCGCGCAGCCGGGACCGGTCCAGGTCGCCGGCCAGGTCCAGCACCAACTGCACGGTGTAGACGTCGAGTTCCTCGCGGTGGTACTGCGCGTGGAACATCAGTCCTTCCTGCAGCGGTGCCACCGGCAGGATGTCGCTCAGATTGGAGCTCCGTCCGGGGCGTCGCCCGGTGCGGGGCTCGGCCGAGGCCGTGGTCACAGCTCGTCCCCCCAGTCGTCCATCTCGTCCTCGAATTCGTCGATCTCGTCCTGGCTGAGTGCCACCAGGTCGAGGTCGGACGGCGTCCAGCCGCCCGCGCCGGGTTCCCGGGTGTGTCGCACCAGGGCCCGCAGGGCGGTGAACCAGCCGTCGGCCACGGCCTCGGCGTCGGCCTGCGCCAGGGCCTGGCCGGCCCAGGTCCAGCGGGCGTTCAGCCGCGGTCCGTCCGCGCCGTCCTCGGTCACCGCGTTGACGTCCAGGACGTGCGGCAGCGGCATCCCCGGGTCGGACCCGGCGGCCAGTGCGGCGGACCGCTCGGTCAGCGACCAGTCCTCGTCGGTGGGCGCGGGCAGTCGGCCCAGGTAGTTGAAGCCGAGCTGCGGCCGGGCGGCGCCGGACAGCTCCGCGGTGCCCGCTCCGTCCGGGCCGTGCTCGGCCAAGTACCGCAGCAGGCCCCAGCCGAGCCCGTGTCCGGGCACCATCCGCAGGTGCTCCTTGACCAGCTTGAGGCTGTGTCCGGCGGCCGGACCGCCGGCCAGCGCCTCCGCCAGGTCCACCGGGCCCGGGTCGAGCCGCAGCGGGTAGGCGGTGGTGAACCAGCCGACCGTGCGGGACAGGTCCACGCCGGGGGCGAACTCCTCGCGCCCGTGGCCCTCCAGCTCCACCGGGACGGCGCCCTCGGGCCGTCCGGTGCGCCGCCGCCAGTCGGCGACGGCCAGTGCCAGGGCGGTCAGCAGCACGTCGTTCACCTCGGCGTGGAACGCCCCGGTGACCTCGGTGAGCAGCGCCGCCGTGGTGTCGGTGTCCAGGACGCGGTGCAGCGTCCGGGCGGTGGCGACGGTGTCCACCGTGGGGTCGGCGGCCCGGTGGCCGAGCGGGGCCTGCCCGCCGGCCGACTCGGCCCGCCACCAGTCGAGTTGGGCGCGCAGCTCGGGCGTGCCCGCGGTCCGCTCCAGCAGCGCGGACCAGTGCCGCAGCGAGGTGCCGACCGGCTGCAGCCGGACCGGCTCGCCGGCCCGTACGGCCGCGTGGGCGCGGGCCAGGTCGGGCAGCAGCACCCGCCAGGACACCCCGTCGACCACCAGGTGGTGCAGGGTGAGCAGCAGCTCGCCGCCGGCCGGGTGCCAGAGCGCCCGGACCATCCCGCCCTCGTACGGCGCCAGCCGCTCGCGGTTGGCGACCGCCTCGGCGGGCCAGTCGGCGGCCGGGCCGTCCAGGACGGACAGCAGCGTGCCCGCGTCGACCGTGCCGGGCTCGCCGATCAGCAGCGACCAGTCCGGCAGCAGCCGCATCCGCAGCCCGTCGTGGTGGTCCAACAGGGCCTGGAGGGCCGCGGTGAGCGACTCCCGGGTGGCGTCGGCCGGGGTGCGGACCAGCACGGCCTGGTGGAAGCCGTCCACCGGCCCGCCGAGTTCGCGCAGCCAGTGCCCGATCGGCAGCTGGCCCAGCGGGCCGACGCCGTCCTCGGTGCCGACCGTGGCGACCGCCTCCGGGCCCTCGCCGTCGCGGGCCACCACGGCCAGCGCCGCCGGGGTCCGGTGGGTGAAGACGTCCTGCGCGGTGACCACCAGCCCGGCCGCGCGGGCCCGGCTGACCAGCTGGATGGAGACGATGCTGTCGCCGCCCAGGTCGAAGAACCCGTCGTCGGCGCCGACCTCGGGCAGTCCGAGCACCTCGGCGAAGACCGCGCAGAACGCGGCCTCCCGGGCGCCGGCCGGGGCCCGGCCGGTGGAGGCGGCGGCGTAGTCGGGCGCGGGCAGTGCCCGGCGGTCCAGCTTGCCGTTGCCGGTCAGCGGCAGGGTCTCCAGCGGGACGAACGCGGAGGGCACCAGGTAGTCGGGCAGTTCCGCGGCGAGCGCGGCCCGCAGCTCGCCGACCGGCAGGCCGGCCGGGGTCACGTAGGCGACCAGCCGCTTGTCGCCGGGGCGGTCCTCGCGGACGATCGCGGCGGCCTGCTCGACGCCGGGCTGCGCGAGCAGCGCGGTCTCGATCTCGCCGAGCTCGATCCGGAAGCCGCGCAGCTTGACCTGCTCGTCGACCCGGCCGACGTAGTCCAGCTGGCCGTCGGCCGTCCAGCGGACCAGGTCCCCGGTGCGGTACATCCGGTCGTTCGGGTCGCCGTACGCGCCGGCGTACGGGTCGGCGGTGAAGCGCTGGGCGGTGAGCTCGGGCCGGTGCAGGTAGCCCAGGGCCACCCCGGCGCCGGCCACGTACAGCTCGCCGATCACGCCCGGCGGGACCGGCCGCAGGGCCTCGTCCAGCACGTACACCCGGGCGCCGGCCAGCGGTCGGCCGATCGGCGGCTTGACCGCTCCGGCCAGCGGCTCGCTGACGGTGGCGCAGACCGTGGTCTCGGTCGGGCCGTACGCGTTGAGCATCCGCCGGCCCGCGGACCAGCGCTCGACCAGCTCGGGCGGGCAGGCCTCGCCGGCCGTGATCAGGGTCAGCCCCTCGGGCATCGGCAGCCGGGCGGGCCAGGCGGCGAGCACCGTCGGCGGCAGGCAGACCACCTCGATGCCGGCCGCCCTGACCAGCTCGGCGAGCGGCTCGCCGGGCGCCCGGTCGGCCTCCGCGGCCAGCACCAGGACGGCGCCGTTCAGCAGCGCGGTGAGCAGCTCCCAGGCCGCGGCGTCGAAGCTGAACGAGGCGAACTGGAGCAGCCGGGTGCCCTCGCCGACGCCGAAGCGGTCGTGCTCGGCGGCCAGCGCGGCCACCGCCCGGTGCGGCACCAGCACGCCCTTGGGGCGGCCGGTGGAGCCGGAGGTGTAGATCACGTACGCCGGGTGGTCCGGCCCCAGCGGGGTGGTCCGTTCGGCGTCCGTCGGGTCGTGCGCGGGGGCGGCGGCGATCGCGGCGGCGGTCGCCGGGTCGTCCAGCAGCAGCAGCGGTGCGTCCTGCTGCTCCGGCAGCCGCCCGGCCACCGAGCCGTGGCCGAGGACGGCCAGCGGGGCGGAGTCGGTCAGCAGGTAGGCGATCCGCTCGCGCGGGTACGCCGGGTCGACCGGCAGGTAGGCCGCGCCCGTCTTGAGGACCGCGAGCACCGCGACGACCGCGTCGACCGTGCGCGGCAGCGCCAGGGCGACGATCCGTCCGGGGCCCGCGCCCAGGGCGATCAGGTGGTGGGCGAGCCGGTTGGCGCGCTCGTTGAGCTCCCCGTAGCCGACCTCGGCGCGCACGGCGCCGTCCTCGAACCAGCGCAGCGCGGGCCGGGCGGGTGCGCGGTGCGCCCGCTCCTGGAACAGCGCCGGGAGCTGGACCGCGCCGACGGTGGTCGGGGTGGCGGCCCCGCTCCAGGAGCCGAGCAGCCGCTCGCGCTCCTCGGGCAGCAGGGCGTCCAGGCCGCTCAGCGGCCGGTCGGGCGCGCCGGCCAACAGGCCGAGCAGGTGGGTCAGGCGGTCCGCCAGGCCCCGGGCCGTCCGCTCGGTGAACAGGTCGGTGCTGTACTCCAGGGTGCCGGTGAGGCCGTCCGGCTCGCCGGCGGCGCCGTGCCGCTCGACCAGTTCGAAGGCCAGGTCGAACTTGGCGGTGCCGTTGCCGACCGGGCTGACCTCGGCGGTGATCCCGGGCAGCTCGGGGCGGGCCCCGGCGTTGTTCTGGAAGGCGAGCATCACCTGGAAGAGCGGCTGGCGGGCCAGCGAGCGCCCGGCGCCGAGCCGGTCGACCAGCTTCTCGAAGGGCACGTCCTGGTGGGCCAGGGCGGCCAGCACGGTCTCCCGGGCCCGGCCGACCAGCTCCCGGAAGGTCGGGTCGCCGGACAGGTCGGTGCGCAGCACCAGGGTGTTGACGAAGAAGCCGACCAGGTCGTCCAGGGCGTCGTCGGTGCGTCCGGCGACCGGGGTGCCGAGCGGGATGTCGGTGCCGGCGCCGAGCTTGCCGAGCAGGACGGCCAGGGCCGCCTGCACCACCATGAACGGGCTGGCGCCGGTGGACCGGGCCAGCTCGGCCAGGGCGCGGTGCGCCCCGGCGTCCAGCCGCAGCGGCACGGTGGCGCCCCGGTAGCTGGGCACGGCCGGCCGCGGGAAGTCCGCCGGCAGCGCCAGCTCCTCCGGGAGCTCGGCCAACTGGGCGGCCCAGTAGTCAAGCTGACGGTTCATCAGACTGGTCGGGTCGTCCTGCTCGCCGAGCAGGCGGCGCTGCCAGAGGGTGTAGTCGGCGTACTGGACGGGCAGTTCGGCCCAGGCCGGGGTGCGCCCGGCCAGCCGGGCGCGGTAGGCGGTCTGCAGGCCCTCGACCAGCGGGCGCACCGACCAGCCGTCGGCCGCGATGTGGTGCTGCACCAGCAGCAGCACGTGCTCCTGGACGCCGGTCTCGAACAGCACCGCGCGCAGCGGCGGTTCGACGGCCAGGTCGAAGGGGGCGCCGGCCCGGGCGGCCAGTTCGGCGTCCAGCTCCTCGGCCGGGCGGCCGGTGTACGGCACCACGGGCAGCTCGGGGCAGGCCTCGCCGACCGGCAGCACCAGCTGGTGCGGGCGTCCGTCCTCGCTGGGGAAGACGGTGCGCAGGCTCTCGTGCCGGGCGACCACGTCGGCCAGGGCCTCGGCGAGCGCCGCCCGCTCCAGCGGGCCGGTCAGCCGGACCGCGTGGGACAGGTGGTAGGTGGCGCCGGCCGCGTCCAACTGGCTCAGGAACCACAGCCGTTGCTGCCCGGGGGAGAGCGGGATCCGCTCCGGCCGCGGGCCGGCGGTGAGCTCCTCCCGGGCCGGCGCGGCGCCCTCCAGGGCGAGGGCCAGCGCGGCCGGGGTGGGCGCCTCGAACAGGGTGCGGATCGGCAGTTCGACGCCGAGCCGGGCACGCAGCCCGGTGACCACCCGGCCGGCCAGCAGCGAGTGCCCGCCGAGCGCGAAGAAGTCCTCGTCGGCGCCGACCCCGTCCAGCTCCAGCACCTCGGCGAACAGCGCGCACAGCAGCGCCTCGCGTTCGGTGGCCGGGGCCCGCCGCTCGCCGCGCAGCGCCCCGAAGTCCGGGACGGGCAGGGCCTTGCGGTCCACCTTGCCGTTGGGGGTCAGCGGCAGCGCCGCCAGCGGCACCAGTGCCGCCGGGACCATGTAGTCGGGCAGTACCCGGGCGAGTTCGGTGCGGACGGCGGCCGGGTCGGCGCCGCCGGTCAGGTGGGCGACCAGCCGGGTGCCGCCGGAGGGGTCGCGGGCGACGGTGACCACCGCGTCGGCGACGCCGGGGACGGCGCGCAGCGCGGCCTCGACCTCGCCGGGCTCGATCCGGTGGCCGCGGATCTTGACCTGGTGGTCGACCCGCTCCAGGAACTCCAGCTGGCCGTCGCCGCGGTGCACCACCCGGTCGCCGGTGCGGTACATCCGGGAGCCGGGCGCGGCCGCGTACGGGTCGGCGACGAAGGCCCCGGCGGTGCGCCGGGGGTCGTTCAGGTAGCCGCGGCCGACGCCGCGCCCGCCCACGTACAGCTCGCCGGGCTGGCCGGCCGGGACGGGCTGGAGCGAGTCGCCGAGCACGTAGAGCCGGGTGTCACGGACCGGGCGGCCGATCGGGGCGCGCACCGAGTCCAGCTCCGCGGGGGAGCCGATCAGGGCGTGGGTGACGTCGTCCGAGCACTCGGTCGGCCCGAAGGCGTTGACCAGCGGGATGCCGGGACGCAGCGCGAACCAGCGGCGGGCCAGGTCGGCGGGCATCGCCTCGCCGGTGACCACCAGCCGGCGCAGCGCGGACAGCGCGGGCAGCGGGGCGCCGGCCTCCCAGGAGTCCAGGGCCGCGCGCAGCAGGGAGGGGACGACCTCCAGCACGGTGACGCCCTCGGCGTCGGCGAGCGCGAACAGGGCGCCGGGGTCGGCGGCGAGCTCGCGGGAGACCACCCTCAGCCGGCCGCCGGCGACCAGCGGGCTGAGCATCTGCCAGACCGAGATGTCGAAGGTGACCGGGGCGTTGTGCACCACGGTGTCGGCCTCGGACAGCTCCAGGTCGGCGTGCTTGGCGAGCAGGTGGTTGACCATGCCGTCGCGGTGCACCATGGCGCCCTTGGGGCGGCCGGTGGAGCCCGAGGTGTAGATGACGTAGGCCAGTTCGGCGGGGCCGCCGGCGGGTGCCAGCAGTTCCGCGTCGCGGGCGTCGTCGAGGGCGAGGACGGCGGGCCGCTGCGGCAGGGCGTCGAGCAGGGTGTCGGCGTACGGCCGCTGGTCCTCGCCGTGCAGCAGGACGGTGGCGCCCGCGGCCTCGACCAGCGCCGCGCCGCGGGCGGCCGGGGCCCGGACGTCCAGCGGGAGCCAGGCCGCGCCGGCGCCGAGCACGCCGAGGACGGCGGTGACGAAGCCGGTGCCGGGGGCGGCGGCGATCGCCACCAGCCGGTCCGGTCCGGCCCCGGCGGCGAGCAGCCGGCGGGAGAGGGCGCTGGCCCGGGCGACCAGCTCGGCGTAGTCGAGCCGGCCGGCGTCGTCCTGGACGGCGACGGCGCCGGGACGGGCCTGGGCGAGGGCGTGGATCCGGGGCAGCACGTCGGTGAACACCTCGGGCTGCTGCCGGTAGCTGTTCCACTCGACCAGGACGCGCTCGCGCTCGGCGGCGGGCAGCGCGGTGATCCGGCCGACCGGCAGCGCGGTGGAGACGGTGGTGAACTGCTCCAGGTACCCGAGCAGGGCGTCCCGGAAGAGGTCGAGGCGCTCCTGCGGGTAGCGGTCGGCGTCGCCGTCGACGCGCAGCTCGCAGCCGTCCTCGCCGCTGTCCAGGAACAGGATCTGGAGGTCCGGGACGGGGCCGGTGGACAGGTTGCGGACCAGGGCGCGGCAGTCGCCGAGGGCGAACTCGCCACCGGTCTGCAGCACGTTGACGGTGGGGCCGAAGGTGCGGCCGGCGTCGCCGGTGAGTCCGAGCTCGCGGCGGATCGCGTCGTGCCGGTGGCGCTGGTGGCGCAGCGTGCCGCGCAGAGCCGTGGCGACCTGGGTGAGCAGGCCGTCGCGGCCGAGCGCGGGGTGGGCGGTGAGCGGCAGCGGCAGGAAGTTGGCGCGCATGCCGGGGACGGACTGGGCGAGCGGGGTGGTGCGGGCGGCGACCGGGAGGGTGAGCACGACCCGGTCGGTGCCGCAGAGTTGGGCGAGGCAGCCGGCGGTGGCGCCGATCAGCAGGGTCTGCCAGGTGACCCGCTCGGCCCAGGCGGCGTCCTGCAGCCTGGTGACGATGGCGGCGGGGATCAGGCCGGTGCTGCGCAGGGTGTCGCGGGCGGGCGAGCCGAGGTGGCCGGAGAGCACGGTGGGTTCGATGCCGTCGGCCAGCCGCTCGGTCCAGTAGGCGCGGTCGCGCTGGTGGGCGGGGGAGGCGAGGTAGTCGCGCTCCTCGGCGAGCAGTTCGGCGAGGGTCGGGTCGAGGGCGGGTTCGGCGTCGGGCAGGTCGTACTCGGCGGCGAGCCGGCGGTAGACCAGGGCGCGGCTGAACCCGTCGACCAGGATGTGGTTGGCCCGGACGTACAGCCAGGCCAGTTCGGGGCCGATCAGGACGAGGGTGGCGGCGAGGGCGTCGGGGCCGAGGGTGGACGGACGGTGTCCCTCGGACTCCAGAAACGTTTCGGCAGCCGCGAGCGGGTCGGCCTCGCCGGTCAGGTCGAGCACCGGGAGGGGGCGCTCCCGGGGCGGTTCGACGATCTGCACCGGCAGGCCGTCGCGCTCGGCGAAACGCACCCGCAGGCACTCGGTGCGGTTCAGCACGCGCTGCCAGGCGGCCCGCAGCCGCTCGTGGTCCAGCGGGCCGGTCAGCTCCAGGAGGTCCGCCATGGTGAACACCGGATTGCCCGGGTCGAGCTGCTGGGCGAACCACATCTCGCGCTGGGCGTCGGACAGCGGCAGTTCTCCGGGCCGCCCCGGTTCAGGAAACTCAGAAAGTGGCGCGGCATGACGCATCGTCATCTTACCCCCGTGGCAATGGCGTTGGGCGGCGTGAGGCGGTCGACGGCGTCAAGCGCGTCGGCCCCGTAGATGTCGCGCACCCAGGCGCTCTGGTAAATGGTGTCGAGGTATCGGTCGCCCAGGTCCGGCGAGACGGCGACGGCGACCACGTCCTGGCCGAGGCGGTGCTCCGCCAGCCAGGCCGCCGCTCCGCTGACCACCGTCCCGGTGGAGCCGCCGAACAGGAAGCCGCCGCGGGCCAGTCGGTGGCAGGTGCGGACGGTGTCCAGTTCGGGCACGTGCACCACGTCGTCGACGAAGCTCTCGTCCAGCAGGGCCGGCCGGACGCCGGCGCCCAGGCCGGGGAGCATCCGCGGGCCGGGCTCGCCGCCGAAGGTGACCGAGCCGACGCTGTCCACCGCGACGATCCGGGTGTCCGGCCGGTGCTCCTTGAAGTAGCGGGCGCAGCCCATCAGCGTGCCGGTGGTCCCGGCGCCGATGAACAGCAGGTCCAGGTCCGGGAATTGGCGGTGGATCGACGGCGCGGTAGTGCGGTAGTGGGCGCGCCAGTTGTCCGGGTTGGCGTGCTGGTTGAGCCAGACGTACCGCGGCGAGGAGGCGCACAGCTCGCGGACGAAGTCCAGTCGGGCACCGAGGAAGCCGGTCTCCGGCGACGGCTCGGTGATCATGTGGACTTTGCCGCCGAGTGTTTCGATCAGCTGACGGGTGGACAGGTTTGTCCGTGGGTCGACGACGCAGATGAACTGGTAGCCCCGGACGGAGGCGATCATGCTCAGCGCCATCCCCAGGTTCCCCGAGGAGGACTCCACCAGGATGGAGTCCCGGTTCAGCCGGCCGTCCCGCTCGGCCGCGTCGACCATGCTGAGGGCCGCCTTGAGCTTGACGGAGCCGGCGAAGTTGAAGCCCTCGCACTTGAGGTACAGCGGGTAGTCGAACATCGCCCGGAGGTCGACGAAGAGTTCGTCCTCGTTGAACTCCTGCGGCGTTCTGATGATGGGCATCGCCCGTTCCCCTTCGGTGTCAGGAGAGTGACGGGACGTCAGTCCCAGATGATGTCGTCGCCGTGCGCGGAGCCGGTGCCCGGGCCGGCCGGGCCGGTGGTGGTGCGGGCGGTGGTGACGGTGGTGCTGGTCATGGTGAACCCCCGGTGGCGGTGGAGCCGCGGGCCGTGGAATCGGCGGCGGCGGGAACGACGTGGGCGGATGGGTGTGCTGCTGGGTCCGGTCCCCGTGCCGGACCGCCGGGAGGTCAGTCCCAGATGATGTCGTCGCCGTGCACGGAGCCGGCGCCCTTGGCGGCCGGGGCGTGGGCGACCGGGGCGTCCCAGATGATGTCGTCGCCGTGCACGGAGGCGGTGGTCGCGTGGACCGGGGCGCCCTTGGCGGTCGGGCCGTCCCAGATGATGTCGTCGCCGTGAACGGAGCCGGCGCCCTTGGCGACCGGGGCGGCCACCGAGGTGGCGGCGCCGGCGACCGGAGCGGTGAGGGCGGCGCCGGCGACCAGCAGGCCGAGGACGGCGGCGGTGCGGGCGGCGACAATGGTGATGCTGCGCATGGTGAACCCCCGGTGGCAATGGAGCCGCGGGCCGTTAAATCGGCGGCGGCGAGACAGGCGAAACGGATGAGTGCTGTGCCTGGTTCAATTCCCGCGGTGAATGACCGCGCGGGACCGGCTCTCGAATCCTGCGGGAGGGGGTTCCGGCCCCCTTCGGCATGACCAAGTCTGTCTCGCACACACGTTCCGTGCCACAGTTCTCCATGTCAGGGTCCTGCCCTGGCAGCACCCTGCACAGCGCCCGCCCCGCGGGTCACTCCTCCAACAACGGCAGCCGGTCGTCGCTGAATTCGGTCGCCAGCCGCCATCCGCGCAGTTCAGGCGCATCCCGCAGGCAACGGCGGGTGATCCGGTGAGCGGCGGAATCCAACTCTCCGGATTTCGGGGGGCCGAGAAAGAAGACCAGATCGGCACCGAGGGGGTCGATCTCGACGTAAACGTGCTCCAGTCCGTCGGCCGGCTCGGCGGCGTTCCGGAGCAGTTCGACGAGTTTGTCGGGCGTGACCTGTTCCGGTTCGACGATACCCCGAACCAGACGTCCGACAGTGATATACATGTCAAATCCTCTCGTGGGTGGACCCGCTCGAAGTCCGCAGGAAAGGGCCTGGGCCCGAACGGTGGGTGGTTGTGGGCAGGGTGTCGTAGCATGCCCCCGAGATCCGGCGATGACGTGGCGTCATCAGGTTCGCAATATCGGGGGGGCAGGCGGTGCTGTCAGTGTTAGGACTGGATCCCGACGCCGAGGCCGTGTACCGGACGGTGCTGGCCAGGCCTGAACTCGGAATCCCAGGAGTGGCACAGGACCTCGACTGGCCCGAACAGCGGGTCCGGGACGCCCTGGACGGACTGGCCCGGCTCACCCTGATCAGGCACTCCGAGCTGGAGCCCGGACACCTCCTCCTGGTCAACCCCGAGGTCAGCCTGGCCATGCTGATCGGCCGCCAGGAGGTCGAACTCGCCGAGCGGCAGCGCCAGATAGCGCACAGCCGACTGGAGGCGGCCAAGCTGGTCGCCCAGTACGCCGAGAACCGCAAGGGCGAACGGGGGCTGGGAGTCGAGCAGTTGGAGGGCGTCGACCAGATCAGGCTCCGGCTGGAGGAGCTCTCGCACTCCTGCACCAGCGAGATCATGGGCTTCGCGACCGGCGGCGGACAGTCGCCGGCCGCCCGAAGAGCCGGCCAGGTCGCCGACCAGGAGGTCTTCGACCGGGGCGTGCAGATGCGCAGCATCTACCTGGAGAGCGCCGCCAACGACGGCGGCACCATCGCCCACCTGGAGTGGCTCACCGAGCGGGGCGCCCGGGTGCGGATAGCGCCGTCGCTGCCGATGCGCCTGGTGATCTTCGACCGCAAGGTCGCGGTCGTCCCGACCGATCCGGACGACACCAGCGTGGGGGCCCTGGTGCTGTCCGGTCCGGGACTGGTCTCCGCGCTCTGCGCGCTGTTCGAGTACGTCTGGGAGAACGCCGCCCCGTACGGGAAGGCCCCGGCCAAGGGGGCCGAGGGCCTCAACCCGCAGGCGATGGCCGTGCTCAGCCTGCTCGCCCAGGGCCACACCGACGAGGTGGTGGCCCGCAAGCTCGGCGTCTCGGTGCGCACCTCGCGCCGGATCACCGCGGAACTGATGGCCTGGCTCGGCGGCCGGAGCCGCTTCCAGGCCGGGGTGATCGCCGGTGAGCGCGGCCTGCTGCAGGGCGGCGCGCCGCCGCGCGAGGGCGACTGAGGGCAGCTGCCCGGCGGCGCGCGGACGCGGCCGGCCGGTTCGCACGGGACGACTGCCGTCCCGTCCGAACCGGCCGGCCGGGTGGTGCGTCAACGCGTCACCGCGGTGCGGTAGACCCGCAGGTTGACCGGGATCAGCACCGCGAGCAGGGCCGCCACCACGATCACCGCGAGCAGCACCGGGTGCCGGTCCGGCAGGCTGGTGCCGACCACCGACGGGGTGTTGCCCCACAGCTCGCGGCAGGCCGCGGCCACCAGGCTGACCGGGTTCCACTCGGCCACCGCGCGCAGCCAGGCGGGCAGCCCGGACAGCGGCATGAACGAGTTGGACAGGAACGACAGCACGACCAGGAACAGCGCCGAGATGCCGTTGATCGCCTCGGCGTTGCGCATCAGCATGCCGACCAGCGCGCCCAGCCAGAGCATCGCGTAGGCGAAGGCCAGCACCAGGACGAAGCCCAGGGCCGCCGAGCCGACGTCCTTGTGGATCCGCCAGCCGACGCCCAGGCCGGCCAGGGTGACGGCGAAGGTGGCGGCCGCGGCGGTCAGCAGGTCGGCCGCGGTGTGGCTGACCAGCACGGCGGAGCGGCCCATCGGCAGCGAGCGGAAGCGGTCGATCAGTCCGGTGCGCAGGTCGGTGGCCACGCCCAGCGCGGCGACGCCGACGCAGGTCAGGCCGACCTGGGCGAACACCCCGGCCATCACGTAGTCGTGGTACTCGCCGGAGCCGGTCACGGTCACCACGCTGGCGAACAGGTAGCCGAGCACGACCACCATGGTCACCGGGGTCAGGGTGATCGCGATGATCTTCTCCGGGGTGCGCCGCAGGTGCCGCAGATGGCGGCCGATCAGCGCGGCGGTGTCTCCGATGGCCGTGCCGAGGCCGGCCGAGGCGCCGATGTCGCTCACTGCTCGTCTCCCGTCCGTCCGGCGGCGGCCGCCACCGGTTCCCGTTCGCCCTGCTCGTCCTCTTCGCCCTGCCCGGCCCGCGGCTGCGGTGCGCCCGGGGCGAGCGCCGGTGTGCCCTCCTCGGGAGCCCGGCCGATCTGGGTGCCGCGCCCGGTCAGGTGGAAGAACACGTCGTCCAGCGAGGGACGACGCAGCGCGAAGTCCGTCACCGGCACCCGGGCCGTCTCCAGGGCGACCGCGGCGGCGGCGATGGTGCCGATGCCGTCGGCCAGTTGGACGGTGATCCGGCGCCCGGTGCGGTCCACCTCGGGCTGGGCGGCGGCCACCGGGGCGAGTACGGCCAGGGCCTGGGCGATGGCCGCGTCGGTGCCGACGCCCACCTCCAGCCACTCCTCGCCGACCTTGCGCTTGAGCTCGTCCGGGGTGCCCTCGGCGATCACCGTGCCGGTGTCGATGACCAGGATCCGGTCGGCCAGGAAGTCGGCCTCCTCCAGGTACTGGGTGGTGAGCAGCACGGTCACCCCCTGGGCGACCTGTTCGCGGACCATCTCCCAGAGCACCAGCCGGCTCGCCGGGTCCAGCCCGGTGGTCGGCTCGTCCAGGAACAGCACCTCGGGCCGGCCGATCAGCGCGGCGGCCAGGTCCAGTCGGCGGCGCATGCCGCCGGAGTAGGTCTGGGCCGGCTTCTCGGCGGCGTCCTCCAGCTCGAACCGGGCGAGCAGCTCGGCCGCCCGCTCCCGGGCGCCCCTGCGCCCCAGGTGCAGGAGCCGGCCCAGGAGTTCGAGGTTCTCGCGACCGGTGAGCAGCCCGTCGACGGCGGCGTACTGACCGGCCAGGCCGATCCGCCGGCGCACCTGGCGCTGCTGGCGCACGACGTCGAAGCCGGCCACCTCGGCCCGCCCCTGGTCCGGTTCGAGCAGGGTCGCGAGCAGTCGGACGGTGGTGGTCTTGCCGGCGCCGTTGGGGCCCAGCAGGCCGAGCACGGTGCCCGCCGCGACCTCGAGGTCCACGCCCCTGAGCGCGTGGTGATCGCCGTATCTCTTGCCGAGTCCGGTCGCCCTGATTGCGGTGTCCATCATTCATTCCCCCTTCCACGGAGGTCTGTGGATCGTTCGGAAAGTAGACGCCGGAGCACATTCCGGCGCGGAATCGTGAAATTCGGTGGAATCGTTCGGGTCGGCCCGCGGGCCCGGTCGGGTACTCGCGCACTCGACGACCGGTCGGTCGCTCGGGGCGGCCGGCCGACTTTCCCGAATCATCGGCCCGGCGTCACTCGAATGTGGTCCGCTCGAATGGTTGTCCCTCAACGGGGACCGACCGTAGCACCGGGGAAACGAGGCCGGTAAGGGGCTCCGGCCCGCCTCCGCTGGCAGCAGCTTGCCACCGCAGGATGCTGCAACTCCCAGGGGCTCCAAAGCCGTTCGCTAGGGCCTACGGTCATGGTTATTCCGCCGGCCCCCCTCAAGCCGGTCAGGACACATCCAACCCGTCTGTCGCCACCGCGGCTTGATCATTGCCGCCGATCGCAGGAGAGGTAATGGCACGTCAAAGCAATTTCGCGGCCCGGCTGGGCGAGTGGAGTGCCCAGCACCGCAAGACAGCCGTCTTCGGCTGGATCATCCTGGTCATCCTGGTCACCGTGCTCGGTGGCATGGTCGGGCAGAAGAGCCTGACCCAGGCCGACTACGGGACCGGGGAGTCCGGCAAGGCCGCCCAGATCCTCAAGGACGCCGGGATCAACGACCCGGTCAACGAGCTGATCCTGGTCCACAGCGACGCGCTGACCGCGGACTCCGCGGAGTTCCGCGGCGCCGTCCAGGCCACCGCCGACGCGGTCAACAAGACCGGTCTCGCGGAGAACCTGCGGGACCCGTACACCACCCAGGCCTTCTCGGCCGACAAGCACTCGGCGCTGATCATGTTCGCCGTCACCGGCGACCCGGACACCGCGGCCGACCGGATCGACCCGGTGATCACCGCCGTCCAGGACACCGCCAAGGCCCACCCCCAGGTGACCCTCGGCGAGTTCGGTGGCGCGACCGCCCTCAAGGGCATCAACGACAGCCTCGGCGACGACTTCACCCGCGCCGAACTGACCGCCCTGCCGGTCGCGTTGGGCATCCTGCTGGTGGTCTTCGGCGCCTTCGTGGCGGCCGTGCTGCCGGTGGCCCTGGCGGTCACCGCCTGCATCGGCGCGCTCGGGCTGCTCGCGCTGAGCAGCCAGGCGGTGCCGGTGGACGGCATGACCAACTCGGTGATGTTCCTGATGGGCCTCGCCGTCGGCGTCGACTACTGCCTGTTCTACCTGCGCCGCGAGCGCGAGGAGCGGGCGGCCGGCCGGGACAAGGCGACCGCGCTGCGGATCGCCGCCCACACCTCGGGCCACTCGGTGATGGTCTCCGGCCTCACCGTGATGGTCGCGATGGCCGGCATGTTCCTCTCCGGGCTGACCGTCTTCGAGGGCTTCGCGATGGCCACCATCGAGGTCGTCGCGGTCGCGGTGGTCGGTTCGATGACCGTGCTGCCGGCCCTGATGTCGATGCTCGGCGACAAGGTCGCGGCCGGCCGGATCCCGTGGATCAGCAAGCGCCGGCAGGCCGCCGCGGCGAGCCCGAAGCCCGCCAACGCGCTGCTGCGCGGCGTGCTGGCCCGCCCGGGGATCTTCGCCCTGCTGTCCGCCGCCGTGCTGCTGGTGCTGGCCCTGCCGGCGCTCGGCATGAAGACCGAGAAGCTCGGCATGGACAAGCTGCTGCCCTCGGACAACCCGCTGGTCTCGGTCTCGCAGCGGATCGACCGCGAGTTCCCGGGGTCGCCCTCGCCCGCCACCGTGGTGGTCAAGGCCGACTCCATCGACTCGCCGCAGGTCGCCAAGAGCATCGAGGACTTCAAGCAGGCCGCCCTGGCCTCCGGGAAGACCGGCAACCAGATCGACGTGCGGTACTGGAAGGACAAGAACATCGCCCAGATCAGCGTTCCGCTGGCGGGCAACGGCACCGACGCGACCTCCAAGGCGGCCCTGTCGGCGCTGCGCGGGCAGATCGTCCCGCAGACCCTCAAGACCGTTCCGGGCACCACCGCGCTGGTCGCCGGTGACCTCGCCTTCTCGGTCGACTACAACGACCAGCTGGACCGCAGCATCGTCCCGGTGTTCGGCTTCGTCATGGGCGTCACCTTCCTGCTGATGCTGTTCTGCTTCCGCTCGCTGACCATCTCGATCACCTCGATCCTGCTCAACCTGCTCTCGGTGGCGGCCGCGTACGGCGTGATGACCGCGGTGTTCCAGCACGGCTGGGGCGCCTCGCTGGTGGGCACCAAGGCGCCGGGGGCGATCGAGTCCTGGATGCCGCTGTTCGTCTTCGTGGTGCTCTTCGGCCTCTCGATGGACTACCACGTGTTCGTGGTCTCCCGGATCCGCGAGGCCTACCTCTCGGGCAGGTCCAGCCGGGAGGCGGTCGGCCTCGGCATCCGCAACACCGCCGGGGTGGTCACCAGCGCCGGTCTGATCATGGTCGCGGTGTTCGCGGTCTTCGGCACCCTGGGCATGCAGGACTTCAAGCAGCTCGGCATCGGCCTGGCGGTCGCGGTCCTGCTGGACGCCACCCTGGTCCGCGCGGTGCTGCTGCCCGCGGTGATGGCCCTGCTCGGCGACGCCAACTGGTACCTGCCGCGCTGGCTGGGCGGCGGCCGCACTACCCGCGCCGCGCACGCCGCCGGGGCGCACCCCGCCGCCGGCCAGCACGAGCCGGCCGGCACCGCCTACGTCGGCTGACCCGGCCCCGCCCGCCCCTTCGCACCGCCCGACCCCCGCCCGCACCGGGCGGACCCGACTGGAGCCACCACCGTGTTCGAGTTCAGAGTCATCGACGGCACCACCGCCCGCGAGCTCATCGCGGGAGCCCGCCCGCGGATCGTCCAGGAGGTCCGGGAGACCTACCTGACCCACGGCGCCGGCGAGTCCGTGAACCCCGACAGCTACTTCCTGCGGTTCCCGGCCAAGCCGGACGCCCGGATCATCGCCCTGCCGGCCTACCTCGGCGGCGGCGTCGGACTGGCCGGGATCAAGTGGATCAGCAGCTTCCCGGCCAACGTCGAGCGGGGCTTCCCGCGCGCCTCGGCCGCCCTGCTGCTGAACGACTACGAGACCGGCTACCCGTTCGCCGTCCTGGAGGCCTCGCAGATCAGCGCGGCCCGCACCGCGGCCTCCGCCGTGCTCGCCGCCGAGGTGCTCAGCGGCGGCCGTACGGCGGGCCGGCTGGCGGTGGTCGGCGCCGGCATCATCGCCCGCAACATCCTGGAGTTCTTCGGCGCCCAGCAGTGGGAGATCGACGAGCTGGTGGTGCACGACCGCAAGGCCGAGTACGCCCGGGCGCTGGTCGACCACGCCGACGCCGAACTCGGCTACCCGGCCCAGGTGGTGGAGGACCTGCACGAGGCGCTCAAGGGCGCCGACGTGGTGGTGCTGGCCACCACCGCGGGCGAGCCGTACATCCTCGACCCGGAGACCTTCGCCCCCGGGCAGCTGGTGCTCAACATCTCGCTGCGCGACCTCGCGCCGGAGATCATCGGCGGCGCGTACAACGTGCTCGACGACGTGGAGCACTGCATGAAGGCGAACACCTCTCCGCACCTGGCCGAACAGCTCTACGGCAACCGGGAGTTCGTCACCGGCACGCTGGCCCAGGTGATCGAGGGCGAGGTCGCCGTCGGCACCGACCGCCCGGTGGTCTTCTCGCCCTTCGGCCTCGGCGTGCTCGACCTGGCGGTCGGCGCGCTGGTGCACGACGAGGCGGTGGCGGCCGGCCGGGCGACCGAGATCCCCGGCTTCTTCGCGGAGACCACCCGCTGGTAGCCCCACCCCGGGCCCGCCCCACCGGGCCCGCCGACCCCGGGCCCGCCCCCCACGAAGGGCCCGGCACCACCGACGAGGGCCCCGACCGCCGTGACCGCGGTCGGGGCCCTCGTGGCGTGCTCAGGCCTGCGTGCCGCCGAAGCGCGCCGCCCAGGCCGCCAGGTCCTCGTCGGTGACCTTCGCGAACAGCACCGGCGGCACGGTGAACGGCGTCCCGGCCGGGACGAGGTCCAGCGCCCTGGCCGCGTCCCCGTCGATCCAGGTCCGGGTGTCCCCGGGCAGCGCGAAGGCGCCGCGCATCGCGGCCGCCGCGGTCGGGATGAACGGCTCGGACACCACCGCGTACAGGTGGATCAGGTTCATCGCCGTCCGCAGGGTCAGCGCCGCCGCCGCCGGGTCGGTCTTCACCTGGAGCCAGGGCGCCTTCTCGTCCAGGTAGGCGTTCCCGGCGCTCCACAGCGCGCGCAGCGCCTGCGCCGCCTTGCGGAAGTTGAGCGCCTCCAGCTGGGCCTCGTACTCGGCCAGCAGGCCGGCGGTCTGCTCGCCGAGCCGCTCCTCGGCCCCGCCCGGCGCGGCCCCGGCCGGGACTTCGTCGCCGAAGCGCTTGCGGCTGAACGAGAGCACCCGGTTCACGAAGTTGCCGAGGGTGTCGGCGAGGTCCTTGTTGACCACCGAGGCGAAGAGGTCCCAGGTGAAGCTGGAGTCGTCCGACTCGGGGGCGTGCGCCATCAGGAAGTAGCGCCAGTAGTCGGCGGGCAGCAGCTCCAGCGCGACGTCGGTGAAGATGCCGCGCTTCTGGCTGGTGGAGAACTTCCCGCCGTAGTACGTCAGCCAGTTGAAGGCCTTGACGTAGTCGACCTTCTTCCACGGGCGGCGCGAGCCGAGGATCGTCGCCGGGAACATCACGGTGTGGAACGGGACGTTGTCCTTGGCCATGAACTCGGTGTAGCGGACGGTGTCGTCGGCCTCGTACCACCAGGACTTCCAGTCCCGCCGCTGCCCGGCCGGGGCGGCGTCCGCCCACTCCTTGGTGGCGCCGATGTACTCGATCGGGGCGTCGAACCAGACGTAGAACACCTTGCCCTCGGCGGCCAGTTCGGGCCACACGTCGGCCGGTACCGGGACGCCCCACTCCAGGTCGCGGGTGATCGAGCGGTCCTGGAGGCCCTCGGTCAGCCACTTGCGGGCGATCGAGGAGGCCAGCACCGGCCAGTCGTCGCCGTGCGCGGCGATCCAGGCCTCGACCTCCTCGGTCAGCTTCGACTGGAGCAGGAACAGGTGCCTGGTCTCCCGGACCTCCAGGTCGGCGCTGCCGCTGATCGCCGAGCGCGGCTCCAGCAGGTCGGTCGGGTCCAGCACCCGGGTGCAGTTCTCGCACTGGTCGCCGCGCGCCTTGTCGTAGCCGCAGTGCGGGCAGGTGCCGACGATGTAGCGGTCCGGCAGGAAGCGGCCGTCGGCGTTGGAGTACACCTGGCGGATCGCGCGCTCCTCGACGAAGCCGTTGCGCTGGAGCTCGCGGGCGATCTCCTGGGTGATCTCCCGGTTCTGCGGCGAGGAGCTGCGGCCGAAGTGGTCGAAGGACAGCCCGAAGCCGTCGTACACCGCCCGCTGGGCGTCGTGCGCCCGGGCGCAGAACTCGGCGACCGGCAACCCGGCCTCCTGCGCGGCCAGTTCGGCGGGCGTGCCGTGCTCGTCGGTGGCGCAGATGTACAGCACCTCGTGGCCGCGTTGGCGCAGGTAGCGGGCGTGGACGTCCGCCGGGAGCATCGACCCGACCAGGTTGCCCAGGTGCTTGATCCCGTTGATGTACGGAAGGGCGCTGGTGATCAGGTGCCGAGCCATCCTCGGATGCTCCGATTTCTCCCGCACGCGCACCCCACCCGGAGTGCGGTGCCAGGCGCAGGGGTCCACTGTGGGCTGCCAAGCCTACCGTCGGCCGCCCCGCCGCCGGGCCCGCGACGGGGGCACCGCGGCCTCACGGACGGGTGAAGTCGGCGTACCGGTCGAACTCCCCGGCCTTGACCCCGCGGACGAACGCCGCCCACTTGCGCGGCGTGGTCCGCACGACCACCTCGGGCAGGTCCGACTCGCGGATCTCCACCTGCCCGGCGTAGGTTCTGACCTCCACGCAGTCGGTGCTCTCGCCGCTGGCCGACGCCTTGCGCCACGTACTCATGAGAAGTCTTTCAGTAAGGCCCGGATGAACTCCCGGGACTCCGCCGCCCCCAGCGCGATCGCCGCGGTCTTCTCCTTGATCCGTCGGTAGGACGACAATTCCGCCTCGGAGTGCACGAACTTCGGCCCGTGCACGAGCTCGATCTGGACGGTGTCCAGCTCCGGGACGGGCCCGCGCGCGAGATACGGGCTCTCCGAGGAGCCGGTGTACGTGGGCACGCTGAACGGGATCACCCGGATCTCCAGTCCGGGCCGCTCGGAATTCAGCAGCAGGCTGCACAACTGGTCGCGCAGCACGGCGGGGCCGCCGAACTGCATCCGCAGCGCGGATTCGTGCAGGATCGCGCTGTACGGCTTCGGGCGGTCGACGAAGATCTGCTGGCGCCGAATCCGGAATTCCTTCCGGACCTGCGCCTCCTGGCGGTGCTGGGCGGGGAGCCGCTCGAACACCGCGGCCGCGTAGTCCGGGGTCTGCAGCAGCCCGGGGATGAAGGTGCTGTTGAGGATGGAGAGCGACGCGGCGTGGTGCTCCATCTCGGCGATGTCGATGATCCCGCTGGGCATCCGGCCCCGGTAGCCGTCCCACCAGTACTTGCGGCGGTCCTGGGTCATGGCGAGCAGCGCGTCCAGGTACGGGCCGTCGGGGCAGCCGCAGGTGCGCGCCCAGGTCCGGAGCCGTTCGGCGCTGATGCCCGACTTCCCGTTCTCCATCTGGGAGATCTTGGGCAGGTCGGTGCCGATCGTGGCGGCCAGGCTCTTGGGCGTCACGCCCACGCGCTCGCGCATCTTGCGCAGCTCGATCCCCAGGCGCTGCTGGCGGACGGTCGGCGACAAGCGGGGTGGCATGACTCTCTTCTCCGGATCGCGGCTTCGGTCGATGCTTCCGGTGAAGTGTGACGTGCACACCGGGCCCTAGCTAGCGAATTGGGGGATACCCCACGATGGAGTGAACGTCCAGTCCCTCGGTAGCAACTCTGGCACCCTGACCCTATGGTCGTCCGTGTCACTCGCTGACTTGTTGTCCCCTAAACAGTCGCCAAGTCGCCTATCGGCCCTGCCAATCAGCCGTAAATACACCCAGATGCACGGTCAGGGCGTTCGGCATCACCGACCGGAGACAGCCGTGCCCCTTCCTCCCCCTCCCGGCCCCCCGCACCCGCGCCCCCACCGCCCCCACCGCCCCCAGCGCATTTCCGTACCCCGGTGAATGCCCTTCTGGTCGCCGGATTGTCCGCCCTCCTCCTCGCCGTCCTTTTCGTCGGCTGGCTGGTCTGGCTGGTCAACATGCAGCCCAGGGAACTCCGCGCGACAAAACGGGAGTTGATCCCCCGTCATTCCACCCGCGCCGAGCACGAATAGCCCCCGGCCCGGGGCCCGCCGTCAGCCGCGGGCGAGGCGGGCGGTCAGGCGGGCCTTGGCGGGGGGCCACTCGTCGGCGAGCATCGAGAAGTAGGCGCTGTCGCGCCAGGTGCCGGTGGGGCGGAGGCGGTGGCGGCGCAGGACGCCCTCGAACCGGGCGCCGAGGCGCAGGATGGCGTTGCGGGAGCGCTCGTTGAGGGCGTCCGTCTTCCAGTAGACGCGCCCGGTGCCGAGGTCCTCGAAGGCGTGGGTGAGCAGCAGCAGCTTGGCCTCGCTGTTGACCGCGGTGCGCCAGACGGAGCGGGCGTACAGGGTGCCGCCGATCTCGACCGACTCGTCGGCGGGGTTGATGTCGTGGTAGCCGGTGATGCCGACGGCGGTGCCGGCCGCGAGGTCGACGGCGGCGAACCAGACCGAGTCGCCCCGCTCGGCCCCGGCGATGCGGAGGTCGAGGATGCGGCCGAGCTCCTCCTCGGAGGCCGGCGGGAGGTCCATGGTCCAGCGCCAGACCTCGGGGTCGGAGCCGATGGCGGCCCAGAGGTCGGCGAGGTGGTGGCGCCCCAGCGGCTCCAGGCGGATGTGGCGGCCGGTGAGGGTGATGGCGGTGGGCGGCTTCGCGGTCATGCCCCCGAACGTAGCGCGCCTCTGCACTAGATGCAATGGATCTATGTACTAGTGCAATGAGTCGAGGGCAAAGCGGAGGGCCCCGCGGGACGGTGCGTCCCGCGGGGCCCTCCGGAGGAACGGGCTCAGATGAACGAGTTGATCTGGATCGTCTCGTCCCGGCCCGGGCCGACGCCGATGGCGGAGATCGGCGCGCCGGACATCTCCTCCAGCGCCTTCACGTAGGCCTGGGCGTTCTTCGGCAGCTCGGCGAAGGTCTTCGCCTTGCTGATGTCCTCGGTCCAGCCCGGCAGCGTCTCGTAGATCGGCTTGGCGTGGTGGAAGTCCGACTGGTTGTAGGGGAGTTCCTCGACCCGCCGGCCGTCGATCTCGTACGCGACGCAGACCGGGATCTGCTCCCAGCCGGTCAGCACGTCGAGCTTGGTGAGGAAGAAGTCGGTGAGGCCGTTGACCCGGGTCGCGTAGCGCGCGATGACGGCGTCGAACCAGCCGCAGCGGCGGTCGCGGCCGGTGGTGACACCGCGCTCGCCGCCGATCCGGCGCAGCGCCTCGCCGTCCTCGTCGAGCAGCTCGGTCGGGAACGGGCCGGAGCCGACGCGGGTGGTGTAGGCCTTGAGGATGCCGATGACCCGGTCGATCTTGGTGGGGCCGATGCCGGCGCCGGTGCAGGCGCCGCCCGCGGTCGGGTTCGACGAGGTCACGAAGGGGTACGTGCCGTGGTCGACGTCGAGCAGGGTGCCCTGGCCGCCCTCCAGCAGGACGACCTTGTTCGCCTTGAGCGCCTCGTCCAGGACGAGGGTGGTGTCGGCGAGGAAGGGCCGGATCTTGTCCGCGTAGCCCAGGTACTCCTCGACCACCAGGTCGGCCGGGATGGCGCGGCGGTTGTAGAGCTTGACCAGGATCTGGTTCTTGTCGTGCAGCGCCGCCTCGATCTTCTGGCGCAGGATCGACTCGTCGAACAGGTCCTGGACCCGGATGCCGACGCGGTTGATCTTGTCCGCGTAGGTCGGGCCGATGCCGCGGCCGGTGGTGCCGATCCGGCGCTTGCCGAGGAAGCGCTCGGTGACCTTGTCGATGGTCCGGTGGTACGGGGTGATCAGGTGGGCGTTGCCCGAGACCAGCAGCTTCGAGGTGTCGATGCCGCGCTCGTTCAGGCCGGCCAGCTCGGAGAGCAGCACGCCCGGGTCGATGACGACGCCGTTGCCGATGACCGGGGTCACGTTCGGGCTGAGGATGCCGGAGGGGAGCAGGTGCAGGGCGTACTTCTGGTCGCCGATGACCACCGTGTGACCGGCGTTGTTGCCGCCCTGGTAGCGGACGACGTAGTCGACGGAGCCGCCGAGGAGGTCGGTGGCCTTCCCCTTGCCCTCGTCCCCCCACTGAGCGCCAACGAGCACGAGTGCCGGCACAGGCGTACACCCCTTCCGGTTGGGGCATCCTGCGTAGGCCGCAGTCTGCCCCGAGATAGACGAAGCCCCTGGCGCAATGGCGCAAGGGGCTCTTGCACCGAGAGATTACCTGAGGAAGGACCGGTCGTGTCGTCCCTGTCCACGCCTGGAACCGGCGGTCCCGAGCCCCTTCTGCTGCTGCTCGACCCGGTGGCCCGGCGGACCGACGGGGAGTCGGTGCGGATCGCGAGGGACGTGCTCTGCGGGGGTGCGGACGTCAAGGTGGCCTATCCGGACAACCCGACCGAACTCGACCGGATGCTTTCGCACCGGGGTCGGCGGCGACCGGTGGTGATCGGTTCCGACCTCGCCCTGCAGCGGGTGCTCCAGGCCCTGCACCGCCAGCGTGAGCTGGGCGCGGATCCGGTGGGCATGGTTCCGGTCGGCCGCGCGGAGGAGCTGGCGGCGGCCCGCGCACTGGGTGTGCCGGAGGAGCCGGTGCGGGCCGCGCGGGCGGTGCTGTCGGGGTCGCCGCGCACCTTCGACCTGCTGGTGGACGACGGCGGCGGGGTGGCGCTCGGCGGGGTGCGGATCACCGGCGGCGGAGCGCCCCGCTCCGAGGGCCGTCCGGGTGGTTGGCGTTCGCTATGGGCGAAACTGGCTGCGGCCGAGCAGGCGAACGCACTCACCTCCGACGCGGTCGACCACAGCCCCCGGGTCCGGGTCGAGGCGGACGGCCGGCTGCTGGCCGACGTGCACCGCCCGGTCCGGCTGGTCGAGCTGACCCTCACCGGCGCCGGCGCGGACGGCGCCGGCGTGCTGGAGGTGGTGGTCCGTGCGCCCGGCGCGCTGGTGCGGGCGCGGGCGGCCAGCGTCTCGGTGGTCGGGCGCGGCTTCGGCTACGAGGCGGACGGCCATCCGGTCGGCCCGGTCCGGGCCCGGACCTGGACGGTGCACCCGGGCGCCTGGGGCCTGTTGCTGCCCGCCGCCTGACCTCCGGGTGAACCCCGGGTGAGCAGGCTCACGTTCGGAGCCGCCCGGCGGCCACCGCTGCGCACACGGAAGGCCCCAACAGGCGCGAACCGCAAGGCCAACCGCCGCCCGCCGGAATTCCCCCACCCGAATTCCCGGCTCCGTAAGGGGTTTTGTCTACGCGCGTTACTCCGCGATCTCCGCCCGGAGCGGACCTCCCGGGTACCGGAAGCCCTGGTCAACTGCCCTAGACTCGAAGGCGTGCCACGTGGTGACGGAAGACTCAACCACGATCTTCTTCCCGGTGAGAAAGGCCCCCAGGACGCTTGCGGCGTCTTCGGTGTCTGGGCTCCCGGCGAGGAGGTCGCCAAGCTCACGTTCTTCGGCCTTTACGCCCTGCAGCACCGCGGTCAGGAATCCGCGGGCATCGCAGTGAGCAATGGCTCCCAGATTCTCGTCTTCAAGGACATGGGACTCGTCTCCCAGGTCTTCGACGAGGCCTCCCTGGGGTCGTTGCACGGGCATATCGCCGTCGGACACGCCCGCTACTCGACCACCGGTTCCTCGGTCTGGGAGAACGCCCAGCCGACCTTCCGGGCGACCGTCCACGGTTCGCTGGCCCTCGGGCACAACGGAAACCTGGTGAACACCGCCGAACTGGCGGCCATGGTCGCCGAACTGCCCGGCGAGGAGCACGTCTCGCGCTCCGGCCGGACCGCCGCGACCAACGACACCGACCTGGTGACCGCCCTGCTGGCCGGCCACCCGGACCTCTCCATCGAGGAGACGGCCAAGGTCGTGCTGCCCAAGGTCAAGGGCGCCTTCTCGCTCGTCTTCATGGACGAGCACACCCTCTACGCCGCCCGCGACCCGCAGGGCATCCGCCCGCTGGTGCTCGGCCGGCTGGAGCGCGGCTGGGTGGTCGCCTCCGAGACGGCGGCGCTGGACATCTGCGGCGCCTCCTTCATCCGCGAGGTCGAGCCCGGCGAGCTCATCGCCATCGACGAGAACGGCATGCGCACCTCGCGCTTCGCCGAGGCCAAGCCCAAGGGCTGCGTCTTCGAGTACGTCTACCTGGCCCGCCCCGACACCTCCATCGCCGGCCGCAACGTGCACCTCTCCCGGGTGGAGATGGGCCGTCGGCTGGCCGTGGAGGCCCCGGTCGAGGCCGACCTGGTGATAGCGACGCCCGAGTCCGGCACCCCCGCCGCGATCGGCTACGCCGAGGCCAGCGGCATCCCGTACGGCTCCGGCCTGGTGAAGAACGCCTACGTGGGCCGCACCTTCATCCAGCCCAGCCAGACGATCCGCCAGCTCGGCATCCGGCTCAAGCTGAACCCGCTGCGCGAGGTCATCGCCGGCAAGCGCCTGGTGGTGGTGGACGACTCGATCGTCCGCGGCAACACCCAGCGCGCGCTGGTGAAGATGCTGCGCGAGGCGGGCGCCGCCGAGGTGCACATCCGGATCTCCTCGCCCCCGGTGAAGTGGCCCTGCTTCTTCGGCATCGACTTCGCCACCCGCGCGGAGCTGATCGCCAACGGCATGACCATCGAGGAGATCGGCCGCACCCTCGGCGCCGACTCGCTCTCGTACATCTCGATCGACGGCATGATCGAGGCCACCAAGCAGCCCAAGGACAAGCTCTGCCGGGCCTGCTTCGACGGCGAGTACCCGATGGAGCTGCCGGACCCGGCGCTGCTCGGCAAGCTCCTGCTGGAGGCCGAGATCAAGGGCGGCCAGCAGCAGCCGGCCGTCCGCGGCAAGCCGACCAGCGGCAGCGACCTGGACGGCGTCCAGTCGCTGCTCGGCGGGGCGGGCGCGGCCGACGCGCTGCGCCGCCCGTAGCGAATCCACGGTGGGGTCCCGCGAACCGGGGCCCCACCGCTGTTTCCGAACCACCCCCACCTGACCCGAAAGGGCCGCACGCAGTGACCAGCAACCAGAACGGCGCCACCTACGCCGCCGCCGGTGTCGACATCGAGGCGGGCGACCGCGCCGTCGAGCTCATGAAGCAGTGGGTGAAGAAGGCCAGCCGCCCCGAGGTGGTCGGCGGTCTCGGCGGCTTCGCCGGCCTCTTCGACGTGTCCGCCCTCAAGAACTACGAGCGGCCGCTGCTGGCCTCGGCCACCGACGGCGTGGGGACCAAGGTGGCCATCGCGGCCGCCATGGACAAGCACGACACCATCGGCCACGACCTGGTCGGCATGGTCGTGGACGACCTCGTGGTGTGCGGCGCCGAGCCGCTCTTCATGACCGACTACATCTGCGTCGGCAAGGTCGTCCCGGAGCGGGTCGCCTCGATCGTCAAGGGCATCGCCGAGGGCTGCGCGCTGGCTGGCTGCGCCCTGGTGGGCGGCGAGACCGCCGAGCACCCGGGCCTGCTCGGCCCGGACGAGTACGACGTCGCGGGCGCCGGCACCGGCGTGGTCGAGGCCGACGCGCTGCTGGGCGCCGAGCGGGTCCGGGCCGGCGACGTGGTGATCGCGATGGCCGCCTCCGGCCTGCACTCCAACGGCTACTCGCTGGTCCGCCACGTGCTGCTGAACGAGGCCGGCTGGAAGCTGGACCGCAAGGTCGAGGAGTTCGGCCGCACCCTCGGCGAGGAGCTGCTGGAGCCGACCCGGATCTACTCGCTGGACTGCCTGGCGCTCACCCGCGCCACCGAGGTGCACGCCTTCTCGCACGTCACCGGCGGCGGCCTGGCGGCCAACCTGGCCCGGGTGATCCCGGAGGGCCTGCACGCCCGCCTGGACCGCGGCACCTGGACCCCGCTGCCGGTCTTCCGGACCGTCGCCGAGGTCGGCAGGGTGGCCACCCTGGAGATCGAGAAGACGCTCAACATGGGCGTCGGCATGGTCGCCGTCGTCCCGCCGCACTCGGTGGACGTGGTGCTGTCGATCCTGGAGGACCGGGGCGTCGAGGCCTGGCTGCTCGGTGACGTGGTCGACCGCACGGACGAGCACGAGGCCGGCGCGGCGCTGTACAACGCCTACGAGGGCTTCACGACGGCCTGACGGCCGGTCGGACGCGCAGAGGGCCCCTCCGGTGCACCGGAGGGGCCCTCTCGCACGTAGCGGTGCCCCCGGTCGCCCAGGGCCCATCCGCCCCGAGCCGAAGGGGCGCGCCGGTGCCGAAAGGGAGAAGCGAGGGAGCGACGCAGGAGCGAGGGAGCGCCGACCGTCGGCACCGGGTCGGAGCGCCCCGGAGGCGAGCGGGCGAGTAGCAGCACAGCAACGCCGAAGACCGGTCCGGCGCCCGGGGGCGTCAGGACCGGTCAGGCGAAGCTGCGGTTACGAGCGGCGGGAGGCCTGCGACGGCCCGGTGCCCGGCTCGCTGTCGTCCTCGTCGTCGAGGTCGGCGTAGCGGGCGGCGTACTCCGCGTACGGGTCGTCGTCCTCCACCTCCTCGATCGGCTCAGGGTCGATCGGAGCGGTGGACGGCGATGCGCCCAGCTCGTTGGACAGACGGTTAGCATCGAACCCGCCGCTGTTGTACTTCAGCTCGCGGGCGACCTTCGTCTGCTTGGCCTTGGCCCGGCCGCGCCCCATGGGTCGACCCCCTCAACGATGGGGCTCACGGCCCCGAGTCTGACACGTGTTCATGATCAGGACCGGCCTGCCCGAATGGGAGGACCGTCCCTTGGAGCATTAACGGTACCTGTTTCCGCCGCTGGACGGTACGTCGTGGTTGTGACGTGGCGCGCACTGACCGCACCCGAGACCAGGTCTTCCCAGGTCAGGGGAGGTTTTGCGGCGATTTGCACGCTGTCCAGAGGTGTCTCGGGTCCGTCGTTCCAGGACTGATTATCCCCCCTACGGGGGCGTTGGATCACCTGATCGGACGCAGAAGTGAGAATCCGGTTCCACATCGTGATGCGCGGGGGGCCGAAGGTGACGGCCCCCCGCGCGTCAGGCGCCCGGGAGGGGTCCGGAGCCGGACCGGCCCGCCGGATCAGCCGCGGCGCGAGCCCGGCAGCAGGACCGTGCGCAGCGCGCTGATCTCGCGCATCCGCTTCTCGGCCAGGCGGTCCGCGGCGACGGCCGGCGGGATGCCGTCGGAGGCGGCCCGGGTGAAGATCTCCAGGGTGGTGTCGAAGATCTTGGTGGCCTTGTTCTTGGCCCGCTCGAAGTTGAAGCCGTCGATCTCGTCGGCGACCTGGATCACGCCGCCGGAGTTCACCAGGTAGTCGGGGGCGTAGAGGATGCCGCGGTCGGCCAGGTCCTTCTCGACGCCCGGGTGGGACAGCTGGTTGTTGGCCGCGCCGCAGACGATCGAGGTGCCGAACCCGCCGAGCGCGGCGACCACGTCGTCGGTCAGCGCGCCGCCGAGGGCGCACGGGGCGTAGACGTCCAGCTCGGCCTGGAGCAGGGCGGCGGTGTCGGCGACCACCTCCACCTCCGGGTGGGCGGCGCGCACCCGGTTGACGGCCGCCTCGAACGGGTCGGTGACGACGACGGTGGCGCCGTCCGCGACCAGGTGGCCGACCAGGTAGTGGCCGACCTTGCCGACGCCCGCGACGCCGACCCGCTTGCCGCGCAGGGTCGGCTGGCCCCAGCGGGCCTGGGCGCTGGCGCGCATGCCCTGGAAGACGCCGAAGGCGGTCAGGATGGAGGAGTCGCCGGCGCCGCCGTGCTCGGGCGAGCGGCCGGTCACGAACTCGGTCTCGCGCGCGATGACGTCCATGTCCTGGACGTAGGTGCCCACGTCGCAGGCGGTGATGTAGCGGCCGCGCAGCGACTCGACGAAGCGGCCGTAGGCGCGGAGCATCGCCTCGTTCTTGTCCTTGTTCGGGTCGCCGATGATGACGGCCTTGCCGCCGCCGAGGTCGAGCCCGGCCAGCGCGTTCTTGTAGGACATGCCGCGGGACAGGTTCAGCGCGTCCTCCAGGGCCGCCTCCTCGGAGGCGTACGGGAAGAAGCGGGTGCCGCCGAGGGCGGGGCCGAGCGCGGTGGAGTGGATGGCGATGATCGCCTTGAGGCCGGAGCTGCGGTCGTGGCAGAGGACGACCTGCTCGTGGCCGTCGCCGGGGGCGCCGTCCTGCTCGGTCCGGAAGATCCTGCTGAGCACACCGGGTGCGGGGTGCGTGGCGGGGGTCTGTACGTCGGTCACTGTGGTGACTCCAGTATCGAGGGCCCGCTGCTGTGGTGCGGGCGTCTGGGGCGAAAGCGTAGTCGCGCGCGCGGGCCCGACCGGCCCTCTTGTCCGAGCTTGTGCCCATTGTCCGAGGAGTGAGACGCGAGGGGGCCGGAGTCCGGGCGCGAACGGTTCGGGGTCGCGCCCTCCCGGGGCCGGGCGGCGCGTGCGACCATGCAGGACGTGACCGTCGTGCGCACCTCCGTACTGCCGCCCTACGCGGCCCACCTGCGGGTCTACGAGCCGCTGGCGGCCTATCCGGAGCCCGAGCGGGCGCACTGGCAGGCCTACGCCGCGGAGCACGGGCCGGACGCCGCCGCGGCGGAGCAGTCGGTCGCGGCGGCGGTGCTGGAGGAGCAGCGGGCCGCCCTGGTGGAGCTGGCCGCCCGCACGCCCCGGGCGCTGCCGGAGCAGGAGAGCAGCCGGGCGTACCTGCGGACCGTGGACGGCGTACTGTACGTGTGCCCGTGGGCGACCAGGCTGCGCAGTTGGCAGGCGCTGGAGGAGCTGCGGGCGGGGGCCCCGGTGGCGCTGGTGGACACCGCGGTGCCGCCGGTGACCCGGGCGGCCGCCGAGGCGGACCGGGAGCGCTGGCTGGCCGGGCACCCGGACGCCCGGCCGTGGATCCTCACCAGCCGGTGGGAGGTCCCGGTGCGCTGGTTCCTGCCGTTCGGGGACGAGGACCGGTGCTTCGTTCCGGGGGGAGCGGGCACGGAGGAGGGGGAGCGGGGGAGGCCGGCGGCGCTGTTCTACCTGGTGCCGATGGCCCAGGCGCGGCGCCGGGTGGCGCGGGCCTACCGGGCGCTGCGCGAGGCGGTGCCGGACGGGGAGCTGGTGCGCGGGGCGGAGCGGGTCGGGCGGTGGCTGGAGGAGTTCCACCCGCGCTCGCTGGTGGAGCTGGACTACGGGGGGCTGGTGCATCTGCTGGGGCCGGAGCGGTTGTTGGCGGACCGTTCGGCGGGGGAGCTGGAGGACGGGCTGCGCGCGCTGCGGGCGGGGGACACCGCGGAGGCGCTGCGGGCGTACGGGGAGCTGACGGGGCGGTGGCAGCGGGTGCTGGCGCTGCGGCACGCGAACTGACGTCGGACCTCCCGTGTATGACTGTCAGAGGTCTTTGGTCCACAACGGCGCCGACCAAGGTCCCGGTTCGGGTCAATAGCTGTCGAACGTGACACTACTCACCGTTGACGCGAACTAACCCCTATGTGCAAAAATGGGACAACCAGCCCAACTTCACGTGAGCGTGCCCACTTTTGGGTGGTTCTGGAGTCGATGCGTGCTTTGCGGGGAAACGGAGGGTCTGGTCCCCTCGTAACCGGACGTCACGGCCGTGTGACTGTCCGTTATGGGGTGGTCCATCGCCATCCGTCGGCCTTGAACCCGTGAGGGGTCAATTTTGGCGGTTTGGTCGATAGGGCTGGACGGATGGTGTAGTTGTAGACACCAGGACAAGCCGTTCGTCCTATAACCGACTCGGCCCGTCTATGCCATTTCGGGCATCGCGGGCCAAGGTGCAGAATTTGAAGGATAGAACCGCCCTGGTTCGGTTCTCCCGAGGAGGCCGCTCATGACCGCTCGTACCCCTGATGCTGAGCCGCTGCTGACGCCGGCAGAGGTTGCCACCATGTTCCGCGTGGACCCGAAGACGGTCACCCGCTGGGCCAAGGCCGGCAAGCTCACGTCGATCCGCACGCTCGGCGGTCACCGCCGCTACCGTGAGGCGGAGGTGCGCGCTCTGCTGGCGGGGATTCCCGCTCAGCGCACTGAGGCCTGATAGGCCAAAGGCTCTTTCGAAGGGGCCGCTTACCGGACTCCGCCGGGTCCGGTAAGCGGCCCCTTTGTCATACCCGGCGACGGCCCCCAACGGTCGGAATGCTGAACTCCGGATAACGATTCGGTGCGCATGGTGCGGGGGGGATTTACAGTGAATAACAGTGCAATTTTACATATTAAATTAGTGGAGTCCGGAACGGGTCGTTTCGGGGGCGGTTTCACGGGGGTGCGAGTGACGACCGTCACGCGTTCAACCACTTGTGGTCCGGATCCGGTGCGGAGTAGGGGCCGTACGGCCAAACGCGAGAGGCCCGGAACCTTGACGATTCCGGGCCTCTCGCACTGCGGCGATCCTGACGGGACTTGAACCCGCGACCTCCACCTTGACAGGGTGGCGAGCTAACCAACTGCTCCACAGGACCAGAGTGTTCTGATCTCGTTCACCCGCTTGCCGCGCTGCGAACAAGACAGACTGTAGCCCATGGTGGGCCCCCAGGTCGAACTGGCTCCTGAGGGCCCCACGGCGCACCCGCAGCTCAGCGGTGCCGCCCGGGTCACAGCGTGGCCCGGGCCGCCTCCATCGCCTTGGTGATCCGCTTCTCCGAGACCGGGCTCGGCGTGCCCAGCCCCTGGGCGAAGAAGCTGACCCGCAGCTCCTCGATCATCCAGCGGATCGCCAGCACCTCCGCGGAGGGCTGCTGCCCGGCCGGTACGGCGGCCAGCAGCTCCCCGTACGCCTGCTGCACCTGCTGGACCTTCAGCAGCTGCTGGGCGTCCCGCTGCGGGTGGTTGGGCAGCGCCTCCAGCCGGCGGTCCACCGCCAGCAGGTAGCGCTTGAGGTCGGGCAGCCGCTGCCAGCCGGTGGCGGTCACGAAGCCCGGGTGCACCAGCGAGGCCAGGTGCAGCCGGACGTCGTTCACCGCGTTCAGCAGCACCGGGCTGCTCACCGACTTCAACCGGGTCGAGGCCTTGTGGAAGGCGATCAGCGCGGTCGCCGTCTTGAGCGTGGTGTCCGCGGACAGGTCGTACAGGTCCGTCCGCACCTTGTCGTGCAGCTTGCCGAAGGCCGCCTCGTCCCAGGCCGGGCCGCCGGCCAGGGTCATCAGCCGGTCCGTCGCGGCGGCGACGACGTCCTCGAACAGGGCCGCGATCGAGCCGTGCGGGCTGTGCGAGAGCGCCAGCTTCGCCTGGTTGCCCAGCCGGCCCTGGATCGACTTGGCCGGGGAGGTGGTGGTCAGCATCAGCAGCCGGCGGGTGCCCTCCCACATCGCCTGCGCCTGCGCCTGCGGGGTGTCGAACAGCTTCACGCCGACCGTGGCGCCCTCGTCCACCAGCGCCGGGTAGGCGCGCAGCGAGTGGCCGCGGGAGCGCTGCTCGAAGGTGCGCTGGAGCACCGGCAGCCCGGCCGGCCAGGCGGTCAGCCCGCTCTGCTCGATGCCCTGCCCGGAGGCGGCCGAGGAGAGCGTCTCCTTGAGCTTGGGCTTGAGCCTCAGCCGCAGCTCCTCCAGGTCCTTGGACTCGGCGAGCCGGCGCTTCCCGTCCACCACCCGGAAGGTCACCTTGAGGTGCTCCGGGACCCGTTCGTCGTCCCAGGCCTCCGGGGGCACCGTGACGGCCGTCAGGCGCTTGAGGGCGTGCTCCAGGGACGGCAGCAGCGGCTCCTGGCGGTCCTTCACCGCGCGCAGCGCCGCCCGGGCGAAGTCCGGGGCCGGCACGAAGTTGCGCCGGATCGCCTTCGGCAGCGACTTGATGTACGCGGTGACCAGCTCCTCCCGCAGACCGGGGATCTGCCAGTCGAAGCCCTCCGCGGTGACCTGGTTGAGCACCGGCAGCGGGATGTGGACGGTCACGCCGTCCGCGTCGCTGCCCGGCTCGAACTGGTAGGTCAGCTGGAAGCGCAGCTTGCCCTGCTGCCAGTGGTCCGGGTAGTCGGCCTCGGTGACGCCGTCCGCGGCGTCGTTGATCAGCATCGACTTCTCGAAGTTCAGCAGGTCCGGCTGCTCGTGCCGGGCCTTCTTCCACCAGGAGTCGAAGTGCCGGGTGGAGACGACCTCCTCGGGCAGCCGGGCGTCGTAGAAGTCGAACAGGGTCTGGTCGTCCACCATGATGTCCCGGCGGCGGGCCCGGTTCTCCAGCTCCTCGACCTCGCCGAGCAGCTTGCGGTTCTCGGCGAAGAACTTGTGATGGGTCTCCCAGTCGCCCTCGACCAGCGCGTTGCGGATGAACAGCTCGCGACAGAGCTCCGGGTCGATCCGGCCGTAGTTGATCTTCCGCTGGGCGACGATCGGCACCCCGTAGAGGGTCACCTTCTCGTAGGCCAGCACGGCACCGGACTTCTTCTCCCAGTGCGGTTCGCTGTAGCTGCGCTTGATCAGGTGCCCGGCCAGCGGCTCGACCCACTCGGGCTCGATCTTCGCGTTGATCCGGGCCCACAGCCGGGAGGTCTCCACCAGCTCGGCCGACATCAGCCAGCGCGGCGGCTTCTTGAACAGGCCGGAGCCCGGGAAGACCGCGAAACGGGCGCCGCGGGCGCCGCCGTACTCGCGCTTCTCCACGTCGAACAGGCCGATGTGGGAGAGCAGTCCGGCCAGCAGCGACTGGTGGATCCGGTCCGCGTCCGGCTCGGCGTCGGGGTGCGGCTCCTCGATCGTCACGCCCAACTGCTTCGCCACGGTGCGCAGCTGGGTGTAGACGTCCTGCCACTCCCGTATCCGCAGGTAGTTGAGGAACTCGGACTTGCACATCCGGCGGAAGGCCGAGGAGGAGAGCTCCTTCTGCTGCTCCCGGACGTAGCGCCACATCGCCAGGTAGGACAGGAAGTCGGAGGTCTCCGAGGTGAACCGGCGGTGCCGCTCGTCGGCGGCCTGGCGCTTCTCGGCCGGGCGCTCGCGCGGGTCCTGGATGGACAGCGCGGCGGCGATCACCATGACGTCCCGGACGCAGCCGTTCCGGTCCGCCTCCAGCACCATGCGGGCCATCCGCGGGTCGACCGGGAGCTGGGCCAGCTTGCGGCCGAGCGCGGTCAGCCGCTTGCGCGGGTCCTTCTCCTCCGGGTCCAGCGCGCCCAGTTCGTGCAGCAGGTGGACGCCGTCCTTGATGTTGCGCGAGTCCGGCGGGTCCAGGAACGGGAAGGCGGAGATGTCGCCCAGGCCCGCCGCGGTCATCTGCAGGATCACCGAGGCCAGGTTGGTGCGCAGGATCTCGGCGTCGGTGAACTCCGGGCGGGAGAGGAAGTCCTCCTCCGAGTAGAGCCGGATGCAGATGCCGTCCGAGGTGCGGCCGCAGCGGCCCTTGCGCTGGTTGGCGCTGGCCTGGCTGATCGCCTCGATCGGCAGCCGCTGCACCTTGGTGCGGTGGCTGTAGCGGGAGATCCGGGCGTTGCCCGGGTCGATCACGTACTTGATGCCGGGGACGGTCAGCGAGGTCTCGGCCACGTTGGTGGCGAGCACGATCCGGCGGCTGTTGGAGCGCTGGAACACCCGGTGCTGCTCGGCCGAACTGAGCCGGGCGTACAGCGGGAGGATCTCGGTGCCGCGCAGTTTCAGCTTGGTGAGGGCGTCGGCGGTGTCGCGGATCTCGCGCTCGCCGGAGAGGAAGACCAGGATGTCGCCCGGGCCCTCGTCCTGGAGCTCCTGGGCGGCCTCGCAGATCGCCTGGATCTGGTCGCGGTCGCGGTCCGCCTCGTCGGCCTCGTCGTCGCCGTCGTCCAGGACGGGGCGGTAGCGGACCTCGACCGGGTAGGTGCGGCCGGACACCTCGATCACCGGGGCGTCGCCGAAGTGCCGGGCGAAGCGCTCCGGGTCGATGGTCGCGGAGGTGATCACGACCTTGAGGTCGGGGCGGCGGGGGAGCAGCTGCTTGAGGTAGCCGAGCAGGAAGTCGATGTTGAGGCTGCGTTCGTGCGCCTCGTCGATGATCAGGGTGTCGTACTGGCGCAGGTCCCGGTCGGTCTGGATCTCCGCCAGCAGGATGCCGTCCGTCATCAGCTTGACCAGGGTGTCCCGGCCGACCTGGTCGGTGAACCGGACCTTCCAGCCGACCGCCTCGCCGAGCGGGGTGTCCAGCTCCTCCGCGACGCGCTCCGCCACCGTGCGGGCGGCGATCCGGCGCGGCTGGGTGTGGCCGACCAGACCGCGGACGCCGCGGCCCAGCTCCAGGCAGATCTTCGGGATCTGGGTGGTCTTGCCGGAACCGGTCTCACCGGCGACGATCACCACCTGGTGGTCCCGGATCGCCGCCAGGATGTCGTCCTTCTTCTGGCTGACCGGGAGCTCGGCGGGATAGGTGATCTTCGGTACGGCGGCCCGGCGCTGCTCGACCAGCAGCTCGGCGCGGTCGATCTCGGCGGCGATCTCGGCGGCGACCTGCTGACGGGCCTCCGGCTTGCGGACCCGGCGGGCCCCCTCCAGCCGGCGCCCGATCCGCACCTCGTCGCGAAGGGTCAGCTCGGGCAGGCGGGCGGCCAGCTCACCGATTCCGGGACCCTCGGCGGGAACGGAGGCGGACTGGACTGCGGGAGAACTCACTGCGGGCATCCCTCTAGGTTCGCAAGGAGGCACGGCGGAGCGCACCTCGGTTTTCGAGCCCCTCCAGTGTCACAGCCGCCGGTGCCCAATCGCGAACGCCGGGCGCCCCGGTCGCGCGGGCCGCGCGGAACGCGTCCGGCGGGCCGGGCGGAACGCGTTCGGCGGGCCGGGCGGAACGGATCCGGCGGGCCGGGCAACGATCCACGGCGGTTCCGGACTCTGGAGGGGGAGGAGGTGCTCATGGGAGCCCACGAGACCGCACGGGACGAGGAGTTCCGGGCGTTCACCGGCAGTGCGTGGTCACGGCTGCTGCGGACGGCCTACCTGCTGGCGGGGGACCGGCACGGCGCCGAGGACCTGGTCCAGCAGGCGCTGGAACGGGCCTACGTGCACTGGAACAAGGTCCGGGCGGCCGACGACCCGAACGCCTACGTGCGCCGCATCCTGATCAACGAGCACGCCCGGCGGTACCGGCGCAGACCGGCCGAGTACCTGGTCGAGGCCTTCCCCGACCGGCCCGCCCCGGCCGGCCCCGACCCGGACGACCGGGCCGTGCTGCTCGGCGCCCTCGCCGCCCTGCCGCCGCGCCAGCGGGAGGCCGTCGTCCTGCGGTACTGGGAGGACCTCAGCGAGTCCCAGACCGCGGCCGCGATGAACTGCTCGGTCGGCACGGTGAAGAGCCAGGCCGCCCGGGGGCTGGCCAAACTGCGGGAGTCCTCCTCACTCAACGGACTGGCCAGCATCGGAGGTAGCAGCAGATGAGCACGGAGTCCATGCCCGGGGACGAGGACGTGGAGGCGGCCGAGGCCGTGGTCTCGTGGGAGCTGGGCGAGCTGGCCGACAGCGTCGAGGCCGGGCCGGTGCCGTACGACCGGCTGCTGGCCGGCGGGCGGCGGCGGCTGCGGCGGCGCCGGCTGCTGACCGGGGCGGCGGTCGCCGGGCTGGTCGTCGCGGTCGGCGGGGCGGGGACGCTGATCGGCGGCCCGGGCACGGTGTTCGGCGGGTACGGGCGGGGCGCCGGCAGCGCCTCGGTGGCGGCGGTCCCGCCGGCGGCCGTCTCCCCGGCGGCTCCGGGTG
>NZ_JBHWIV010000065.1:0-38112 GCF_042731675.1 Kitasatospora sp. NPDC059827
GGTCGGGGGGCCCCGCTGGGGGGCCGCCCTACGTTGCGGGCCCCCTGGGGGCCCCCGCGGCTAAACGCCGGCCGGTGGGCCGCACGGGAGGCGCGGCGGTACTCGTCCTTACCCGCCCGCGACCCGCGCCACGAGGGGCTCGCGCCTCGGTGTACGGGAGGCCTCCCGGGGGCGGCTCAGGTCCACGCGGCTGAGGTCCGCTCGGCCCAGGTCCGCAGCTGTGGCGGCCGGAACCAGTGCGGCAACCCCGGCCGACGTGGCACGCCGGACCGCGGCGGGCCGCCGGAGGGTGAGTGCGAAGTCCCGGTGCGCCTTGGCCGTCGGCGCCAGGGCGGGCGGCAGCTGGATCCGCCCGTCCTCGACCATCCGCCGCACGGCGGTGCGGCTGAGGCCGAGCCCGAGCATCAGCAGCCGTTCGACCCGGACCGGCACGGGCAGCTCGAAGCCGACCAGGACGGTGAGCGGCGTCGGGTCGTCGAGCGCGTGCAGGGGCGTCCGGACCTCCAGCTCCCAGGTGCCGGTCCAGTCGAGGCGGTAGCAGTTCCGGGCGGCGAGCGAGGCGCTCGTCGCCAACTCCCGCACCACGGCGGCGTCGTTCGTCTCGTAGGCCACCAGTCGGGCCGGGTCGAGCGAGGAGACGTGGGCGCGTTCGTGGACGGGCACCTTCGAGGTCCGGTCGCAGCCCGCGCAGCTCAGCAGCAGCCAGACGTCCAGCAGCTTTCCGCTGGCGTTGACGCGGATCTTCCCCGAGGGGCGGTGCCTGCTGCCGGGGCAGTCCGGGCAGGGGCGGACGATGGCGGGCAGGGCGGACTGGCGCACGGCCCAGTGGGCCTTGCGGTCGGTATTCATGGTGGTGATTGCTCTCAGGACTCTGCAGGAGCGCCCCACGGGCCCCGCCGCCGAGCAGCACCGACCGTGGCAGGCCGGAGCAGGGCAGGGCAGGGCGGATCGCGGGCGCTCCCGGGATGACGGATGCACACGTGGGCGCGGGTCATCGCCTCGGTACCGAGCCGTCAGGCTCCGAGGTCGATCGCGCGACAAGGGTTCGTTGGTGCTACGTGGCAGCCGTTAAAAGTCCATGCGGATGATCGTGGTCGAGGATCGGCCCGCGGGCAACCGGTTTTTCGGCGGGGCCCGTGGGGCCCGTCGGGGCCGGGCTGACCGGGCCGCGCCTGGTCAGCCCGGGTCGGCCCCGGTCGGCTCCGGTCGGCCCCGGGTCGGCCCCGGGCCGGGCCCGGTCAGCAGAGGGTCGCGAAGCGGTACCCGCGCGCCTTGAGGGTGGACAGGATCGTCGGCAGGGCCGCCGCCGTCTGACTGCGGTCCCCGCCGCCGTCGTGGAGCAGGATCACCGAACCGGGGCGGACGTTGTTCAACACCCGCGACCGGATCGCCGCCGCCCCCGGCCTGGACCAGTCGGCCGGGTCCACCGACCAGAGCACGACCTGCTTGCCGAGCGCCGCCGCCCGGGAGCGCACCGTGCCGTTGACCGCCCCGTACGGCGGGCGCAGGCACGTCGGGGTGTGTCCCGTCCGGGCGCGGATGACCCGGTCGGTGTCGCCGACCTGGGCGGTGAAGGAGGAGCCGGAGAGCCGGCGCAGGTCCGGGTGCGACCAGGAGTGGTTCTGCACGCTGTGGCCCTGCCGGGCCACCTGGGCGGTGAGCGAGGGGTGGGCGGCGACGTTCTCGCCGAGCTCGAAGAAGGTCGCGCGGACGCCGTAGCGGTCGAGGATCGAGAGGATCCTCGGGGTGTAGGCGGGGCTGGGGCCGTCGTCGAAGGTGAGGTAGACGACCTTGGCGCCGCCCTTGCTCCCGGCCGGACCTGCGAGACCGGCGAGCCCTGCCGGACCGGCGAGCCCCGCGGACCCAGCAGCGTCCGCGGTGCCGACGGGGCCCCCGACCACCGCACCCGCCGCCAGCGCGGCGACGGCGAGCGCGCCGACCACCTCCCGGAGCCGTCCACCCTTCCGTCGCCCAACTCCGCTACGCCCAAAGGCTCGTAAGGCCATGCCTGCCCCCTGGTGTCGGAACTGCCGTGTACCGACCAGTCTGCGCCGCCGACCGCCGGCACCGCGACCGGCCCGAGCACGAAAGGGGACGAAATCGGCCAGCCGGACGGCGGGTTGACCGCGCGTATGCTCCGCCGGGCGCGGCCGGGGTCAGCGCGCGCCGCGCCCGTGCAGGACGAGCGCCCGGCCGAGCGCCAGCAGCCCCGCCGTGCAGAGCGCCGTGCGGCACACGTTGGCCGCGACCCACGTCCCCTCGAACTTCGCCCGCACCGCGGCGAGGTCGAGGATCCGGGACGGATCGCCGGCCGCCGCCAGGTCGTTGTTCAGCGGGATGTTGACGCCCATGGTGACCATCAGCGCCACCCCGTACAGCAGGGTTGCCCCGGCCGCCCAGAGCGCCGCCCGCCGCCGGCCCGCCCGGTGCTGGAGCCAGGCCGCGGCACCCGTCGCGACCAAGGCGCCGACGAAGACCAGGCCGAACACACCGTTCTCGATCGACGTGTTGATGTGCTGCATCGCCGTCACGTACGTCCGGTCGTCACCGGCCGCCAGACCCGGCATCACCGCCACGTCGAAGGCGAAGAACAGCCCGGCCATCAGGCCCATCGCGAGGGTGGCACCCACCAGGACCGGACCGGCGGCCCCGCCACGGTCAGCGGGCGCCACCGGCGGTACACCTCCCCGGGCGAGGCCGTCGAAGGCCCCTGGAGCGGTGCGGTGAGCAGGAGTTGAGGACTGGCTGGAGCTCATCGGTCATCCTTCGGTTCTCCCCGGCGCTCAGGCGCATGCGTGAGCGTCCACGGCACCGGCCGGCCCCGGGGCCCGGGGCCGCACCTTCTCCGGCGTCCACCAGAGCACGGCGCGGCCGCCGCCGACCACCGCCCTCGACCTGTCCTCCAGCGGTCCTTGAGCGGACCGGCGGGCGCGCAGCGGAAGGACGGCCCCGCAGCGGGACCGCGACGAAACCGCGGCGGAAAGCGGTGGCGCGGCGGCGACGGCGGGCGCTATGCTCCCCGGCGATGAACACTTTCGCTGCTCTCGGATCGGAGGTCCCGTTCGCTCAAGGTGAGTGCTGATGCTCACTCACACCGCGAACGAGGACGACTCCCGCTTCTCCTTCTGGCGGCGCGTACGCGAGTACGCCGTGCCGCCCTCCATGATCGAAACCGCCACCGCGCGCCGACTCGCCGGTGACTGGGCCGGGGCCTGCGCCGCCGCCAACGTCGAGGTCGACTTCCGCCTGCGGGACGTCGCACACGCCCACGGGCACAGCCTGGCCGAACGGGTCCGCGAGGACCTGCGCCGCCTGGCACCGGACCTGCTGCGCTGGCACCTGCCGCGCACCGCCCCCGCCGGACTGCTGCGCGCCGGGCTGACCGTGCCGCTCGCCCGCTATCCGGGCGAACGCCCGGTGCACCTCGTCGTCCGGACACCGCCCGCCTGGGCGGAGTACGGGCAGCGGATCAGCCTGGCGCTCTGGGACGGTTCGGATCCCGGCCCGGCCCCGCACCCCCATCCGCGCCCCAGCCGCCGGTACCGGCTCGACCTGCACCGGCACCTGTGGGACGCGGGCCGCAGCGGGGAGTTGGCGGCGAGGGCCGGGTCGTGTCCGCCAACTGGCCCACCGGGCAACGGAGTCGGGCCGCACGGGCTGCGCCGGGCCGTCGACCGCTGGGCCGCCGAGGCCGAGCTACTGCTGCGCGCCGAGGGGCTCCCGCCCGGGCCCGTCGCGGTCCGGCTCGGGAGCGGCGAACGGCTGGTGCTCGCCCCCGACGGCCGCATCCGCGCGGCCGTCGGGGACCTCCGGGCACTGCCCCTGCTGCCCGACGCGGCGACCTGGGTGCCGCCCGACCTCGACCTGCTGCACAGCGGGGGGCTCGACGCCGACCGGCTGCACCCCCTGGTCGCGGCCGCGCTGGCGCCCGGCCACCGACCAGGGCGGAAGGACCGACCACCCGCCGGACAACGGCTGGTGGAGTGCCGCGGGGCCCGGCACCGGATCGCCGTGGTCGACGGGGTGCTGACCGCACTCGACCACGACCCGGACCAGCTGCGCCGCGAGGAACTGCTGGCCGCGCTGTCCGGCACCCCGCTGCCCTGCCTGCGCGCCATCGACCAGGCGCACCGCGATCCGGCCGAACTGGACGACGTACGGGAGCGGTTGAACCACGGCGACACCGCCGGGGCCCTGGCCGTGGTGGAGGACCTGCTCGGCCGACAGGCGGCCCTGCGCGACGGCCCCCTGCGGGACGAGCTCGCGGCGACCGCCGAACGCCGGGTCGCCTACGGCCTCTACCGCTCCGGCCTGACCGTCGACCAGCAGGCGAAGAGGGCGAAACCCCTGACCCGCTACGACCTCTACCGGTTCGGCATGCCCCGGCACCGGGGTCGCAGCCACGCGTTCCCCCGGCCCCGGCGCACCGCCGCCCGCTGACCCGCTCCACACCCGCGCGCGGCCACACGCGGCCACGCGCGGAACCCATCTGCCGTCCTCCGACCCCCAAAGGTGATCACCCATGCCCATGACCATGCCCGCGACTATGCCCGCGACCATGCCCGCGACCATGCCCGTGACCACGCCCGCCCCCGCCCGGCTCGACGTCGCCCGCCGGCTCCTCGACCTGCTCGCCGACACCCGCACCGAACCCCGCCCGGACGACCAACTGGAGGCGCTCACCCTGGCGGTGGCCGCGGACCTGCCCGTGCTGCTCTGGGGCGAGCCCGGCATCGGCAAGACCGCCGCCCTCAACCAGCTCGCCGAGGCCCTGGACCTGCCGCTGACCACTGTCATCGCCAGCGTCCACGAGCCCTCGGACTTCTCCGGCCTGCCGGTCGTCGGCGACGACCCCGCGCAGCAGGGCGTCCCGCTGGCCCCGCCGGACTGGGCGGTGCGCCTGGTCCGGGCCGGGCACGGGCTGCTGTTCCTGGACGAGTTGTCGACCGCGCCGCCCGCCGTCCAGGCGGCGCTGCTCCGGCTGGTCCTGGAGCGGCGCATCGGTTCGCTCCAACTGCCGCCGGGCGTACGGATCGTGGCGGCGGCGAACCCGCGCTCCTCGGCCGCCGACGGGTGGGAGCTGAGCGCGCCGCTGGCGAACCGGTTCGTCCACCTCCAGTGGGTGCACGACCACGAGGTGGTGGTGCGCGGCCTCGGCGGGGTGTGGCCGGTCGCCACCCTGCCGGAGCTCGATCCGGCGGAACTGTCCGCGGCGGTCGGCTTCGCCCGCCGAGCGGTCTGCGAACTGCTCACGGTCAGGCCGGAGTTGGTGCACCGGCTGCCCACCAGCGAGACCCGGCGCGGCGGCGCCTGGCCGTCCCCGCGCAGCTGGGACATGACGCTGCGGCTGATCGCCTTCGCCACCGCGGCCGGCTCCTCCCGGGAGGTGCTGTCGCTGCTGGTCCGGAGCACGGTCGGGGACGGGCCGGGGCTGGAACTGATGGCGAGCATGGACCGGATGGACCTGCCGGACCCGGAGCTGCTGCTCGCCGACCCGGCCGCCGCCGTGCTGCCCGAACGCGGGGACCTGCGCCAGGTGGTGCTGGACGGGGTGGTGGCCGCGGTGCGCAACCGGCCGGAGCGGGCACGCTGGGACGCGGCCTGGGCGCTGCTGGTACGGGCGATGGCGACCGGCGCGCCGGACGTCCTGGTCGTCCCGGCCACCACGCTGGCCTCGCTGCGCCGGGAGGACTGGGAGGTCCCGGCGGCGATCGAGCACCTCGCCTCGACGGTGGCGCTGTCCCGGCGGGCCGACCGAGCCGCCGTCCGGACGGCCGCCCGGGCCGACGTGACGGCCGGCCGATGAGCACCCGCCGCACGCCCGGGGCGAGCACCCCGAAGGGCACCACCCCGAAGGGCACCACGCCGAAGGGCAGCGCTCCGAAGGGCACCACCCCGCCGGACACCGGTTGGAGCGCCCGGCCCGCCGCCACACCGCTGGACGTCCGCAGGCACGGCAAGCCGCTCACCGCCCGCCCGCTGGTCGTACCGGTGACCACCCCGGGATCCGTACCGGTGCGGACCCCGGTGTCCGCGTCGGCGGACCCGCGCCCGCTGGACCTCGACAAGCTGTACGCCGCCCGGCTCCAGGCCGCCCGGGCCCGCCCCTACCTGGCGACCGCGCTGTTCGCCCTCCACCTGGTGGAGGACCGCCAGGTCCCGACCATGGGCGTGGACCGCCACTGGCGCTGCTACGCCTCCCCCGCCTTCGTCGAACGCACCGCGGTGGAGGACCTCGCCTCGATCTGGGTCCACGAGGTCTCGCACCTGCTGCGCGACCACCACGGGCGCAGCGACCGCCTGGCCCGCAGCCTCGGGCTGACCGGACCGGCGGACCGGCTGCGGATGAACATCGCCGCCGACTGCGAGATCAACGACGACGCCTTCGGCGACGGCCTGGTCACGCCGGCGGGCGCGCTGACGCCGAAGCGCCTCGACCTGCCGGAGGGGAAGCTGATGGAGGACTACGTCCGCGGCTTCCGCTTCGACCTGCGCCGGCTGAACCTGGCCTGGCTGGACTGCGGCAGCGGCGCCGACGGCGTGGACCGCCCCTGGGAGCTGGGCCCGGACGGCGCCCACGGGCTGACCGCCCAGGAACAGGACGCGGTCCGCTTCCGGGTCGCCGAGGGCATCCGGGGCCGCCCCGGGGATGCCCCGGCGGGCTGGCGGCGCTGGGCCGAGGAGGCGTTCCACCCGCCGCAGCCGTGGCGCCAACTGCTGGGCGCGGCGCTGCGCTCGGCGGTCTCCGGGCCGGGCGCGGGCGGGGACTACAGCTACGGCCGTCCGGCCCGCCGCTCGGTCTCGCTGCCGGGCGTGGTGCTGCCGAGCCTGCGGCGGCGCCCGCCCCGGGTGTCGGTGGTGATCGACACCTCGGGGTCGGTCTCGGACCAGGAGCTGGGCAGCGCGCTGCTGGAGGTCGCGGCGATCGGCCGGGCGGTCGGCGGCCGGCACGACCTGGTCACGGTGCTGTCCTGCGACGCGGCCCCCCAGTCCGTCGGCGCGCTCTGCCGCGCGGCGGGCATCCCGCTGGTCGGCGGCGGCGGGACGGACCTGCGGACGGGCTTCGCGGCGGCGCTGCGGACCAGGCCGCAGCCAGACGTCGTCGTGGTGCTGACGGACGGGCAGACGCCCTGGCCGGCGGTCGCGCCCTCGTGCCGTACGGTGGTGGGCCGGTTCCGGCGTACGGCCCGGTACGACGAGAACAACGGCGAGTACCGGCCGGACGCACCCCCGAGCTGGGCCCGGGTGGTCGACATCGGCTGAGACGGCCCGACGGCGTCGGCGCTGAGCCGTCGACCGGCGAGGGCCGGTCGGCCCCCGCTGGTGCCGGGCGCCGCGCCGAGGGCCGGCGGCCGCCGGTACCGGAGCTGCCGCCGGACGGCGCCCGCCCCCCGGGGAGAACCCGGAGGCCGAGCGCCGCCCGGCGGGGGGCCGTCAGCCCACCATGGCCGCCAGCACGCTGCGCCAGTCCTCGCCCGGCTCCGGCTGGAGCGCGGCCGCGAGGGTCTCCGCCCGGTAGTGCCACGGGCGGCGCAGCTCGGGGTCGGCGTCGGGGCGCAGGTCCAGGGTGCTGTCCGTGCCGAGCAGCCGGATCAGCTCGGTGCCGAACTCGGCCCAGGAGACGTGCCCGGTGATCGCGTTGACGATCCGGCCGGCGGCGGGGCCGTCGGGCAGGGCGCAGGCGGCGAGGGCGCGGGCCAGGGCGGCGGAGTGCACCCAGGCGGCGCCGTGCCACTCCTGCGGATCGCCGTCGGCGGCGGCCGGCAGGGCGATCGGGCGGCCGGCCAGGGCGGCCTGGTAGAGGTCGCCGGTGGAGCCCCAGCGGAGCTGGTCGCGCAGGCGGTGGTGCGGGCCCCAGACGATGGGGGCGCGCACCACGGTGGCCGGGCCGTGGCCGGTGGCCTCGGCGGTCTCGAACAGCATCCGCTCGCAGTCGAGCTTGGCCTGCCCGTAGGCGGTGACGGGTGCGCCGCTGGGGCCTCCCTCGGCGACCTCGGTGCCGGGCGGGCGCCCGTAGGCGTCGATGCTGCTGACGAAGACGAACGGGCCGCCGGACCAGCCGTCCAGCAGGGCGCGCATGGCGGCCGTGTCGACCTCGTGGTCGGTGAAGGTGCAGGCGGAGTGGATGACGGCGTCCACGCCCTTGACGGCGCGCTGGAGGCTGTCGAGGTCGGCGAGGTCGCCCTCGACGATCTCGGCGCCGTGCAGGGCCGGCAGGTGGGCCGACTCCGGGCGGACCAGGACGCGTACCGGCCGCCCCTGGGCCATCAGTTCCTGGAGCACGGCGGCGCCGACGCCGCCGGTGGCGCCGGTGAGCAGCACGGTGCCGGTGCGCGGCTCTGTGCTGTGGAGGCCGTCGACGCGGGTGAGGGCGGCGCGGCGTTCCTCCTCGCGGGCGGCGAGCAGGGCGGCGAGGGCGCGCGGGGTGCGGTGCTCCAGGATGTCGAGGCCGGTGAGCGGCACGCCGACGCGGGTGCGCAGGCGTTCGGCGAGCTGGACGGCGACCAGCGAGTGGCCGCCGAGGGCGAAGAAGTCGCCGTCGGCGGGCGGGACGCTGCCGAGCAGTTCGCCGAAGGCGGTGCGGACCAGGTCGAGCGGGCCGGTCGCGGCCGTGGCGCGGGCCGCCTCGGCCCGGGCGGCGGGAGTGGCGGCAGCGGCGCGGGCCGCGGCGACGGCGGAGCCGGGCAGGCGGCCGCGGTCGACGGCGCCGTCCGCGCCGCGCGGGATGCGGTCCAGCAGGGTGACGGCCAGCGGGAGTTCGGCGGCGGGGACGGCGGCCCGGAGCCGGGCGCGTAGGTCGGTGCCGCTGGGGGCGACCGCGCCGCGGACCACCGCGTAGGCGAGCGGCGGGCCGTCGGCGGTCTCCACCACGGCCGCGTCCGCCACGCCGGGGTGGGCCGCCAGGGCTTCCAGCACCGGGTGCCGGTCGGCGCGGGCCAGCAGTTCGCCGGGGAGTTCGGCGAGCGGGCGGTCCGCGTCCTCGACGACCGCGCGGAGCACGGCGGCGAAGGCCTCGGCCAGCCGGGCGGCGGTGGCGCCGTCCAGGGCCGCGTGGTCGTGCTGGACCAGGCAGCGCGGCCGCGGCCCCTCCTCCAGGACCAGGGTGAGGTCGAACTTGGCGAGTTCCAGGTCGACGTCGACGTGTTCGGCGTCCAGGCCGGGCAGCGTCAGGGCGGTCGCGGGCTGGACCAGGTCGCAGCTGGCCGACAGCAGCGGGGTGCCGTCGGCGCCGCGCGCCGCCGCGCCGAGCCGCTCGACCACCAGGTCGAAGGGCACCTGGTGGTGCTGCTGGGCCTCCAGCAGGGCGCCGCGCACCAGGGCGAGCGCCTCGGCGAAGGAGGCGTCCCCGGCGGGTTCGGCGCGCACCGCGAGGGTGTTGACGCCCAGGCCGACGGTGCGGCGCAGTTCGGGGCGGGCCCGGTGGCCGCTGGCGCAGCCGAGGGTGAGGTCGTCCTGGCCGCCGGCGGTGCGCAGGGTGGCGAAGGCGGCGGTGAGGACGACGGCGAACAGGGTGGCGCCGTGCCGGGCGCCGAGCTGCCGAAGGCCCTCGACGGTGGCGGGGTCGAGCGGCACGGCGTGCAGGCCGGCCCGGCGGTCGCGGGCGCCGGGGGCGACCGGCCGCAGCAGCGGCAGCGGGCGGGCGCCGGACAGCCGGGCGGCGAGGGCGTCGGCGGCGGCGGTGAGTTCGGTGTCGCGGGCGCGCTCCTGGCGGGCGTACTCGGCGTACGCCATGCCGGGTGCCGGGAGCCGGGGTTCGACGCCGTCGCGGGCGGCGGCGTACAGCTCGGCGAGGTCGGCGGCCAGGACGGGCAGCGAGCCGCCGTCGACGGCGATGTGGTGGATCGTCAGCAGCAGGGTGTGGTCCTCGGGCGCGTGCCGCAGCAGCAGCGCGCGCAGCACCGGCCCGTCGGTGAGGTCGAAGGGGCGGGCGGCCTCGGCGGCCAGCTGCTCGGTGCCGTCGCCGGTGGCGTCCAGGACGGCCAGCGGGACGGGGCCGGCCGCTTCGAGGTGCTGGTAGGGCTGTTCGCCGCGGCGCGGGTAGCGGGTGCGCAGGACGGCGTGCCGCTCGGTGAGGCCGGTGAGCGCGGTGGCGAGGGCGGCCCGGTCGAGCGGTCCGCGCAGCCGGGTGGCGATCGGGACGTTGTAGAGGGCGCCGCCCTGGCCGAGGTGCTCCATCAGCCACATCCGCTGCTGGGCGTGGGAGAGCGGGGCCGGGCCGGCGTCGACGTCGGCGGCGGCGGCCGGGCGCTGCGGGGCGAGGGCGGTGCGGCGGTTGCGGGCGCGCCGCAGCAGGTCGTTCTGGTCGTTGCTCATCGCTGGGGTGCTCCCTGGGTGTCGTCGGCGTCCCGCAGGGCGCGTTCCAGTAGTTCGGCCTGGCCGGCCACGGTGGGGTGGCCGAGGAAGTCGGCGAGGGACAGGTCGATGCCGAACTCGCCGGCGAGGTCGTCGACGACCCACATGGCGAGCAGCGAGTGGCCGCCCTCGGCGAGGAAGTCGGCGGCCGGGTCGGTGATCGGGCGTTCCAGGGCGCGGCTCCAGGCCTCGGCGACGACCCGCTGGATCGGGGTGAGTTCGACCTCGACGCCGGTGCGCTCCGCCGCCGGGTCCGGGGCGGCGGCGAGCGCGCGGCGGTCGATCTTGCCGCTGCCGTTGAGCGGCAGTGCGGGCAGCACGGCCCAGGCGGTGGGGACCAGGTGGGCGGGCAGCAGCTCGGCGAGCCGGGTACGCAGGGTTTCGGCGGCCGCCCCGGCGCCCTCGGCGAGGACGACGCAGGCGGTGAGCGCGGCGTCGGCCTGTCCGGCGCGGCGGACCACCACGGCCGCCTCGGCGACCTCGGGGAAGCGCAGCAGGGCCTGCTCGACCTCGCCGGGCTCGATCCGGAAGCCCCGGACCTTCACCTGGTCGTCGGTGCGGCCGTGGAACTCCAGGGCGCCGTCGGTGCGTTGGCGCACCAGGTCGCCGCTGCGGTAGGCCCGGCCGCTGCCGGGGAGTTCGCGGAAGCGGTCGGCGGTCAGTTCGGGCCGGTTGAGGTAGCCCTGGGCGAGCCGCCCGCCGCCGATCCACAGTTCGCCGACCGTGCCGGGTTCGACCGGGGCGAGCCGCTCGTCCAGGACGAGGGCGCGGGCGCCGCCGAAGGTGCGTCCGATCGGGACGGGGCCGCCCGCGCAGTCGGCGGGGGTGATCCGGTGGGCGGTGGTGAAGGTGGTGGCCTCGGTGGGTCCGTAGACGTTGTACAGCTCCAGCCAGGGGAAGGCCCGCAGCACGGCCCCGGCGTACTCGGGGGCGAGCGCCTCGCCGCCGACGGCCAGGGTGCGCAGCACGCCGAAGATCCGGGACTCCTTGGCGGCCAGGTGGTGGAAGAGCGCGGTGGTGATGAAGGCGGTGGTGGCGCCGAACCGCTCGACGTCGCGGACGAGTTCCTCGGCGCTGGGCCGTTCGGCCGGGGAGACGGCGACGGCGGCGCCCTGGGCGAGCGGCGCCCAGAGTTCGAAGGTGGCGGCGTCGAAGGAGGGGGTGGAGTGGAAGAGCACCCGGTCGCGCGGGCCGAGGGCGAGCCCGTCGGGGGCGGTGACCAGGTCGGTGACGGCGCGGTGCGGGACGAGCACGCCCTTGGGGCGGCCGGTGGAGCCGGAGGTGTAGTAGAGCAGGGCGGGCGCGTCCGGTTGGGCGGCGTCGGGCACCGCCGCGCCGGTCTCCTCGGTGCCGCGCTCGGTGAGCACCAGGGTGCGTTCGGCGGGCAGTGCGGCGTCGGCGAGCAGCGCCTTGTCGCCGAGGACGAGGCGGACGTCCGCGTCGGCGGTCATCTCGGCGATGCGCGGACGCGGGTAGGCCGGGTCGAGCGGGACGACGAGGCCGCCGGCCCGCCAGACGGCGAGCTGGGCGACGGCGAACCTGGCCGAGCGGGCGCACAGCAGGCCGACGGCGCTGCCGGGGCCGATCCCGCGCGCGGCCAGGACGGCGGCCAGGCGGCCGGCGGCGTCGTGGAGTTCGCGGTAGGTGAGGTAGGTGGCGCCGTCGGTCAGGGCGAGCGCGCTCGGGTGCTGCTCGGCCTGCCGGGCGACCAGCGCGGGGAGGGTGGGGAGGACGGGCGTCATGGCTGGGTCCCTTCCGGGCGCCCCGGCGCTGGGGCCGGGGCGCCGCAGTTCAGATCGGGAGGTGCGACGGGGGCGCGGCGGCGGCGGAGCCGTCCCGCTCCGGGGGCGGAGCCGTCCCGCTCCGGGGGCGGAGCCGTCCCGCGCGGGGCCGGACGGGGCCCGGTGTGCGGGACGGCTCCGGGTCCTCAGGCGAGGGAGGCGCTGGGCATCCGCTCCTCGATGAGTCGTGCGACCGCCCGCAGGTCGGGCTGGCGCAGCAGCAGGGGGGCGCGCAGCCGCACGCCGTACTCCCCCTCCAGGGACTCCAGCAGTCGGGCGGCGGCGAGCGAGTTGCCGCCCGACGCCAGGAAGTTGTCGCCCGGGCCGAGGTCGGCGCGGCCGAGCAGCTCGCGGCAGAGCTTCACCAGGGTGCGCTCGACCGCGGTGTCGCCGTCCTCGCCGGCGGCCGCCGGGGCCTCGGGCTCGGCGGCGAGCGCGGCCAGCAGCGCCGCGCGGTCCACCTTGCCGTTGGGGTCCAGCGGGAAGGTGTCGACCAGCCGTACGGCCGAGGGCACGGCCTGCTCGGGCAGCCAGGGCCGGACGGCCTCCAGCAGGCTCGCCGGTTCGGCGTCGGGCTCGGCCTGGACGAAGGCGAGCAGTCGGACGCCGGTGGTGGCCGCGGTCTCGGCGGCGACCACGGCGCGGCGCACCCGGCCGTCGCGCTCGAAGGCGGCCTCCACCTCGGCGGGTTCGATCCGCACCCCGCTGACCTTGACCTGGTCGTCCAGCCGGCCGTGGAACTCCAGCACGCCGTCGGCGCGCATCACCACCCGGTCGCCGGTGCGGTAGACCCGGTCGGTGCCGTCCACCCCGGGGGGCGCCTGGACGAAGCGGCGGGCCGTCAGCTCGGGGTCGAGGTACCCGGCGGCCAGGCCCCGGCCGCCGATCCGCAGCTCCCCGGCCGTCCCTCTGGGCACCGGGTTGCCCTGCTCGTCGGTGACGAGCACGACGGCGCCCGCGATCGGCAGGCCGATCGGCGGCGCGTCGGCGCCGTGGCCGCCGCCGGGGGCCATGGTGTGCACCGTGGTGACGACGGTGGCCTCGGCGGGGCCGTACGCGTTGTGGACGGTGGCGGTGACCTCCGCCCCGGGGGTGCGGCGCAGCCGGTCGCCGCCGATCATCAGGTGGCGCAGCGCCAGCCCGGCGGGCCAGGGCCGGTCGAGGATCGGCTCGGCCAGCGGGGTGGGCAGCACGGCGGCGGTGATGCCCGCCTCGCCCAGCCAGTCGGTGAGCGCGCCGGAGTCCCAGCGGACGGCCTCGGGGGCGACGACCAGGGCGGCGCCGGAGGTGAGGGTGGCCCACAGCTCCATCACGTGCGGATCGAAGGCCACCCCGATCAGCAGGCTGTGCCGCTCGCCCGGGCCGAGGCCGGTGAGCTCGCGGTACCAGTGCAGCAGCGCGCCGAGCGCCGGTTCGGTGACGGCGACGGCCTTGGGGGTGCCGGTGGAGCCGGAGGTGAGCACGGCGTAGTGGGTGCCGACCGGCACGCCCGCCTGCTCACCGGGCGTCAGGGCGGCCAGCAGGCCGGGGGTGGGCAGGTCGAGTTCGAGCCGCTCGCCGCCGGGCGGCAGCACGGCGGCCTCGCCGATCAGGCAGGCCGGGCGCAGCTGCTCGGCGACGGCCTGGAGGCGCTTCTCGCCGGGGCGCGGGCCGAGCGGCAGGTGGACGGCGCCGAGCTTGGCTATCGCGAGGGTGACGGCGGCCAGCTCCGCCGAGTGGCCGAGGCAGACGCCGACCAGGTCGCCGGCGCCGACCTTGCCGCGCAGGGACTCCGCCACGGTGTCGGCGAGGCGGTCGAGTTCGGCGTAGCCGAGGGTGCGCCCGCCGTCGATCAGGGCGGGCGCCTGCGGGGTGCGGTGCGCCCAGGTGGTGAACAGGTCGAGGACCGCGCCGTCCTGGTGCGGGCGGCCGTAGCCGATGCTCAGGGATTCCATCATCGTCTCCAGATACGTACGAGAAACCGTCAGTTCAGGCCCATGGAGCGGGCGATGATCACCTTCTGGACCTCGGAGGTCCCTTCGATGATCGTGGTCATCCGGACGTAGCGGTACAGGAATTCCAAGGGGTGGCCACGCACCCACCCGGTGGCGCCGTGGACCTGGAGCGAGCGGTCCACCGCGCGGACGGCGGTCTCGGAGGCGGTGAGCTTGGCGAGCGCCGCGTTCTCGGGCGCCTCGGTGCCCTCGTCGACCAGCCGGGCGCAGGCGAGGGTGAGCAGCTTGGCGCACTCCACCTCGGCGCGGGTGGTCACCAGGTGCTCCTGGATGTGCTGGTACTCGCCGATGACCTTGCCGAAGGCGCGCCGCTCGCGGGCGTACTCGACGCCGATCCGCAGCGCGTACTCGGCGATGCCGTTGCACATCGCGGCGACCACCAGCCGGCCGCGGGAGAGGCTGTCCATGGCGAGGGCGGTGGCCGCGGCGATGCCCTCCTCGCCGCCGATCACGGCCTCCGGGCCGACGGTGACCCCGTCCAGCAGCAGTTCGAACAGCGGCTCGCCGGACATCCCCTCGTAGCGCTGGCCGATCCGCAGGCCGGGCTGGTCCATCGGCAGCACGAAGGCGGTCGCCCCGGCGGTCGGGCCCTTGCCGTCGCCGAGGTCGGTGGCGGCCACCACCAGGGCGATCCCCGCGTGTTCGGCGTTGCTGACGAAGGTCTTGCGCCCGTTCAGCACCCAGCCGTCGCCGGTGCGCACGGCGGTGGTGGTGAGGTGGAAGGCGTCCGAGCCGGCCTGCGGTTCGGTGAGCGCCAGGCAGCGGGTCTGCTCGCCGCGCACCAGCGGGATCAGGTGCCGCTCGATCTGCTCGGGGGTGCCGTGCCGCAGCAGCGGGCTGGGCCCGTCGGAGCCGGCCAGCGCGTAGGGGGCGAGCACGCAGCCGCTGCGCCCGGCGGCGTGGTGCAGCAGCACCACGGCGGTGAACGGCATGTCGGCGCCGCCGAGTTCCTCGGGGTAGTCGCCGGCGTAGAAGCCGAGCGCGGCGGAGCGCTTGCGGACGTAGGACCGCAGGTCGCCAGGGACCTGGTCGGCGGTCTCCGGCAACTCGGCGGCGAGCGGGACGAGTTCGCGGCGGATGAAGCTCTCGAAGGCCTCGACGAGCTCGCGGTGGCCGTCCTCCAGGACGGCGGAGGGGGCGGTCACTTCACATCTCCGGTGAGAACGCGCGCCTGGTCGGCCAGGACGGCGTGCCGGAACAGGGTGCGCAGCGGCGGGCGGCTGCCCAGGTGCGGCTCCAGGAAGGCGGCGAGCTGGGCGGCGAGCAGCGAGTGGCCGCCGACCTCGAAGAAGTGCGAGTCCGCGCCGAAGCGGTCGTGGCCGAGCACCTCGCGCCAGGCGCTGGCGATCAGCTCCTGGCCGGGGTCGGCGAAGACGCTGGGCGCGCTGTCCTGCTCCTGCTCGGCCGGGGCCTGCTCGGCCAGCCGGGCGAGCGCGGCGCGGTCGGGCTTGCCGCCGGGCAGGGTGGGCATCGCGGCGACGGCCGTCCAGGTGGCGGGGACGAGTCCGCCGGGCAGCCGGCGGGCCAGCGCGTCGTGCAGGGCGGCCTGGTCGGGGCGGTCGGCGCCCTCCAGGAAGCCGACCAGTCGGGGGCCGGTCTGCGGGTCGTGGTGCAGCAGCACCGCGCAGGAGCGGCCGCCGAGTTCGGCGGAGGCGGCGGCCTCGATCTCCTCCAGTTCGATCCGGTGGCCGCGCAGCTTGACCTGGTTGTCGGCGCGACCGAGGAAGCGCAGGCGCCCCTCGGTGTCGCGGTAGCCCCGGTCGCCGGTGCGGTAGACCCGGGCGCCGTCGAGGCCGGGGACGGTGATGAAGCGGGCCGCGGTGGGCTCCGGCAGGCCGACGTAGCCCTCGGCCAGCAGGCCGCCGCTGACGGCGAGTTCGCCGACGCAGCCGTACGGGAGCGGGCGCAGCGTCTCGTCCAGGACGTGCAGGCGCACGCCGTCGAGTTCGGCGCCGAGCGGGATCTCGCCGTTCTCGGCGACGTCCTCGGCGGTGACCCGGTGGACGGTGGAGGTGACGGTGGCCTCGGTGACGCCGTAGGCGTTGAGCACCGTGGTGGCCTCGGTCAGCCCGGCCAGGGCGCGGGCGGGCAGCCGCTCGCCGCCGAGGACGAGCAGGCGCGGCGTCCAGCGGCCGTCGCGCAGCGCCTCGCGCAGGTCCTCGCGGACCGCGAGCAGGTAGCTGGTGGGCAGGTTGGCGACGGTGACGCCGCGGGCGGCGAGCACGGCGACCAGCTCGGGCCCGGTGGGCACCTCGCGCTGCGGCACGACCAGGGCGGCGCCGACCGCGAGGGCGGGCAGCACCTCCTCCAGCGACACGTCGAAGGAGGGCCGGGCGAACAGCAGCACCCGGTCGGCGGCGGTGAGTTCGTAGCGGGCGGCGACCGCGGCGACGTACCCGGCGAGGGCCTCGCGGCCGACCAGGACGGGCTTGGGCACGCCGGTGGAGCCGGAGGTGTGGATGACGTACGCGCCGCCCTCCAGGACGGCGGCGGGCTCGGCCTTCGGGAAGGCGGGGCCGTCCAGCAGCGCCGGGGTGACGCCCTCGGCGGGCAGCGCGAGCGCGCTCTGCCGGGTGGCGAGGACGAGCGCGGGGGCGAGCCGCTCCAGCAGCAGGCCCAGCCGGGCGGCCGGGTCCTCGGTGGACAGCGGCGCGTGGACGGCGCCCAGGCGCAGGCAGGCCAGCAGGGCGACCACGCTGTCGGTGCCGCGCGGCAGGACGGCGGCCACCGGCTGGCCAGGGGTGACTCCGGCGGCGCGCATCCGGTCGGCCAACTCGCCGACCCGGCGGTCCAGTTCGCCGTAGGTGATGCGCTCGGCGCCGGCCAGCAGGGCGAGCGCGGTGGGGTCGTGGGCGGCGGCCGGGTCGAGTCCGGCCGGGACGACCGGGGTGGCGGGCTCGGCCGCGGGCTCGGGGGCCAGCGCGGCGAGCACCGTCTCCGGGTCGTCCAGGTAGCGGCGCAGCAGCTCCAGCAGGCGCTCGGACAGCAGCACGGCCCTGGCCTCGCCGAACAGTTCGGCGTCGTAGTCCCAGATCAGGGTCATCCCGGCGACGCCGTGCTTCTCGCCGACCACCCGGCGGTCGTCCGGCAGCAGCACCAGGTCGAGGTCGAAGCGGGTGGTGCCGGTGTTGAAGCCCTCGTACAGCGAGACGTCGAGGCCGGGGGCCTGGACGTCGGGCAGCGCGGCGTCGTGGGCGCTGAACATCACGTTGAACAGCGGGTTGTCGGCGCCGCCGGTGTGCAGGCCGAGCCGGCGGGTGAGCTCCTGCACCGGCAGGTCCTGGTAGGGCAGGGCGCGCATCAGGACGTCGGTGACCTCGTCGACGGCCTCGGTGCCGGAGGCGGCCGGGTCGAGCCGCAGGCGCAGCGGCACGGTGTTGACGAACATGCCGACGGTGCCCTCGAAGCCCTCCGGGCGGTTGCCGACGGCGGTGCCGACGGTGACCTCGCGGTGGCCGCTGTGCCGGCGCAGCAGTTCGGCGAACAGGGCGAGCAGGGTGCTGAACGGGGTGTGGCCGTCGGTCCGGCTGCGCTCGCGCAGCCGCTCGGCGAGGTCGGCGCCGATCGACTGGCGCAGCTGCCCGCCGCGGTGGCGGCGCTCGACGCCGGGGTGGGCCAGCCCGGGCAGGGTGACCTCGCGCGGGGCGTCGGCCAGCTCCTTGGTCCAGAAGGCGAGGGCGCGCTCGCGGGCCTGCGGGTCGGCCTCGGTGCGGGCGTGCTGCTCGTACGAGGGGGCGGTGGCCAACTCGTAGGACTCGCCGAGGACATGGGCGCGGTAGACGGTGAACAGGTCGCGCAGGAAGATCGCGAAGGAGTGGCCGTCGTGCACGAGGTGGTGCTCGACGTGGATCAGCCGGTGGTGGTCGTCGGCGAGCTTGACCAGGTGCCAGCGCAGCAGCGGCGCCCGCTCGGTGTCCAGCGGCTCCTCGGCCTCGGCGGCGAGCAGGGTCCGGAACACGGCCTCCGGGTCGGCCTCGGCGGTGAAGTCGCTGTGCCGCAGCTCCGGCGGGCAGTCCTCGGCGACCCGCTGGCCGGGCAGGCCCTCCGCCCGGGCCACCAACTCCAGGCGCAGGCCGGGGTGCTGGGCCAGCACGGCGGTCAGGCCGGCGTGCAGGGCGTCCCGGTCGAGGGTGCCCCACAGGTCGAGGACGCCGGTGAAGTTGTAGGCGCGGCTGCCCGGCTGCATCTGCTCGTGCAGCCAGACGATCTCCTGCGACGGAGAGAGTGCGAACATGGATGATTCCCTTGTGTGGTGGGCGTGTCGGCACTGCGGTGGCCGGGCGCGGGCGTGGGGTGGTCCCGACGCGGCCGGTGGGGGCGGGCCGCACCGGGGTGAGGGTGCGGCCCGGGGTCCTTGGAGTGGATGTGGTCCTTGGGGAGGATGGGGTCTGAGGGGCCGTGGCGTCCAGGGGTGCCGGCTGGAGGTGACATCCAGGGGTGGCGGCCGGAGGAGGGTGGCCGGAGGTGGCGGCTGGAGGTGACGGCTAGAGGTGGCGGCCCAGCACGGCCAGCAGGTCGGCGAAGGCGGCCTCCGCGTCGGCGGCCGGGAAGCGCTCGTCGTCCCAGGCCAGGCGGACCGTCAGCTCCTCGCCGTGGGAGGCGGAGACGGCCGTCGGCGCGGCGAGCGGGCGCCCGCCGAGGTGGACCTCGCGGCCGGGGACGCCGCCGAGCACCAGCGGCGGGCGGCGCTGGAGGTCCTCGAAGGTGAGCATCGCGTCCAACCCGCCGGACCAGGGCGATCCGGCGACCCGGGCGGCCCGGACCACCTCGTCGAAGGGCGTTCCGGCGTGGTCGAGGTCGTCCCACCAGTCGTCGCAGAGCGCTTCCAGGTCGGTGGCGGGCCGGGTGGGCACGGCGTGCACCAGGGTGTTGAGGAAACAGCCGAGCGCGGCGGGCGCGCCGGGCGGGCGGCCGCCCCACGGGTAGCCGAGCGCGAGCGGGCCGTCCGCGCGGTGCAGCCGCCGGGCGGCGGCGCCGACGGCGTCCAGCAGGGCGGGGAAGATCGCGCCGCGGGCGCTCGCCGGGACGGCGGGCAGCCGCTCGACCAGCATGCCGGTGGTCCGCGCGGCGCCGCCGCCCGCCCCGCTCAGACCGCCGAGCCGGCGCCCCCAGTGGGCCTGGGCGGCGGGGCCGGCGGCGGACTCCTCGGCGGCCAGCTGGAGTTCGACGGCCTCCCGGAAGTCGGCGACGGCCTGCGGGCCGGGGCCGGGCGCGGGCGGCTCGTCCCGCCGGTAGGCCTCGGCGAGTTCGCCGACCAGCACCCCGAGCGACTGCTCGTCGCAGGCCGCGTGGTCCAGCGCGAGGGCGAGCAGGTCCTCGCCGCCGACCGGCTCCCGGGCCACCAGCAGGCGCAGCGCGGGCCCGTCGAGCGGCCAGTCCAGCAACGCGGCGCGCAGCGCCCGGTGGGTGCCGGCGCCGGGGTCCACGTCGATCCGGGCGACCTCGACCGAGGGACCGCCGGTGCGCAGCACGGGGGTGCCGCGCACGGTCACGAAGGCGCCGCACAGCGCCGGGTGGGCGGCCGCGACGGCGGTGGCGGCGCGGCCCAGCCGGTCCAGGTCGAGGGCGTCGGCGGGGTAGGCGAAGAACAGCGGGGCGACGTCGGAGCGGGTCTGCGGGGCGAGTCGGCGGGTGATCAGGAACCGCCGCTGGGCGCCGGTCAGCGGGAGCAGTTCCACCGGGGAGTCGGCGGCAGCGGCGCGGTACCGGGCGAGGTAGGCGGCGGTGATGCTGGCGTGCACGGAACGGTCTCCGGTTTCCGGTGTCGGCTCGGACGGTTTCGTCGGCTCGGACGGTTTCGTCGGCTCGGTCGGTTCGTCGGTTCGTCGGTTCGGACGGTTCGGTTCGTCGGCCGGGGAGTCAGGGGCGGATGGTCAGGGGGCGGATGGTCAGGGGGCGGCGGTGGGGCTCACGGCGGGCTGTCGGACGTCGTCCTCGCCGTCCTCGGCCCCGTCCTCGGCCCCGGCCCCGGCCCCGGCCTCGGGTCCGTCCGGCCCGGTGGGCAGGTCGCGCATCCGCCGCAGCGGCGACAGCAGCAGCGGCACCGGCACCAGCAGGAAGCCCACCGCGCACAGCCACAGCGCGGCGCGCGGTCCGGCCCAGTCGGCGACGGCCCCGCCGGCGAGGGCGCCGATCGGCAGGGTGCCCCAGACCAGGAAGCGCATGGTGGCGTTCATCCGCCCGAGCAGTTCGGGCGGGCAGACGCTCTGCCGGAAGCTCACCTGGGCGACGTTGTACGCGACCGCGCCGAACAGCACCACGCCGGAGCCGACCCCGAACAGCACGGCGCCGGGACCGCCGCCGGACAGCGGCCACAGCAGCGCGAACGGCGCGGTCACCACGGTGGCCAGCCAGATCAGCCGGGCCTGCCCGACCCAGCGGGACAGCTGCCCCGCGCACAGCGCGCCCGCCAGCCCGCCGACGGCGGAGGCCGACAGCAGGGCGCCGATGGCCCCGGGCGACAGGTCGAGCACCCGTACCCAGAAGACGGTCTGAACGGCCATCAGCACGGCGGCGAACAGGTTGGACACGGCGGTGGCGGTGGCGATCGCCCGCAGCAGCGGGTGGCCGAGCACGAAGCGCACGCCCTCGGCCACCTCGGCCCGCAGCGAACGGCCGGGCTCCGGCTCCGGCAGCTCCTCCTCGACCCGGATCCGGGCGAGCAGCAGCGCCGAGGCGAGGTAGCCGCAGGCGTCGGCGACGATGGCGAGCGGTGCGCCGAGCAGCTGGACCAGTCCGCCGCCCAGCCCCGGCCCGGCGATCTGCGCCGAGGAGCGGACGGTCTCCAAGGCGCCGTTTCCGGCGACCAGTTGCTCGCGCGGCAGGACGGCGGGCAGGAGGGACTGGTGGGCCACGTCGAAGAAGACCGTGGCCACCCCGGTGACCAGCGCGACCAGGTAGAGCTGGGGCATGGTGAGCACCCCGAAGGCCGCCGCCGGCGGGATCGAGCCGACCGCGAGGCAGCGCACCACGTCGGCGCGGATCAGCACCGGAAGCTTGCGCATCCGGTCCAGCCAGGCGCCGGCCGGCAGGCCGACCAGCAGGAAGGCCGCGGTCTCGGCGGCGGTGAGCAGGCCGACCTCGAACGGGGTGGCATCGAGCACCACCACCGCCACCAAGGGCAGCGCGACCAGGGTGACCTGACTGCCCGTCTGGGCCGCCGCCGCTCCGGTCAACAGGAGCCGGAAGTCGCGGTGGCCGAACAGACGGGCCTGACGGGAGTGAGGCTTCTCGTTCATCGATGCGACTCTCGGTCACGCATTCGACACGGGGCAAGCAACAGGTCCCTTTCCGGACGATCCCCGGCTCGGCCGGATCCCGCCACCACGGCGACCGGCCCTGACGCCTCCCCTACGAGCCCTTATGCCCCGGCGTCGCGACGGCGCGCACCCGGCCCGGCCTGCCCGCCAAGGCCTGCACCGCCCTCCGGGCCGACTCGGACGGCCCCCGACCAGGGCGTCCATTTCCTCGTCCGATATCCGGACACCCGCTTTCCGGCCACCGGCCAACACCCCTCAAGTTGGCCGGAATCCGTGGAGTAGGCAGCTTCCGTAACCTCACCGTGATATCGGCGTAACCGTCCGGAGCCGTGCCCGGCCCCGTCATCCGGTCGGGTCCGCCGGGTCCGCCCGCCGGAGCCGGGTGACCGCCAGCACCGCCATGTCGTCGTCCCGCGGTCCGCCCGTCCACCGCGCCACGTCCGCCACCAGCGCCGCCACCGCCTGCTCCGCCCCCGCGAAGGGCCCGAGCGGTGCCAGCCCGCGTACCGGGTCGTAGAACTCCCCCGCCGCGTCCCGCGCCTCGGTGACCCCGTCGGTCACCAGCAGCAGCGTGCTCCCCGGCGGGAAGGGCCTGGTCTCCACCTCCGGGCCGTCCGCGCCCAGTGCGCCCATCCCGAGCGGCAGCCCCGGATCGGCCGCGTCCCACCGGCTCACCCCCGCCCCGCCGCCGCCCAGCAGGTACGGCCCGGGGTGGCCGCAGTCCACGGTCCGGGCGACCGCCTCCCCCGGCGGGAACTCCACCAGCAGCGCGGTGATGAACCCCTCCAGGCGCAGCTCCTCGCCCAACCCGGCGCTCTCCCGGGCCAGCGTGCGCTCCAGGGCCGCCGCGAGCCCGGCGAGGTCCGGCTCCCGGTGCGCGAGCTCCCGGAACGCCCCCAGCAGCACCGACACCGCCCCCACCGCGTGCAGCCCCTTGCCCCGGACGTCCGCGATCAGCACCCGCACCCCGTACGGAGTGGCCTGCAGCGCGTACGCGTCCCCGCCGATCAGCGCCTCGTCCTGGGCCGCCCGGTAGCAGGCCGCGACCTCCAGCCCCGCCACCCGCCCCGGCGGCTCCGGCAGCACCGCCCGCTGCGCGGCCTCCGCCACCGACCGCACCCGCTCCAGCCGGCGCCCGTGCCGGGCCACCACCCGGTTCACCCCGATCCCCAGCAGTGCGGCGAAGGCGGTGTTGGCCAGCTCCAGGTAGCCGTTCCCGGTCCCGATCGAGCCGTCCCGCACGGAGAGCACCAGGATCCCGACCACGTTCGCCAGCGCCACCGCGACGACGTCCCGCAGCGGCAGCAGCGCCCCGGCCAGCACGGCCGCCGCCGCCAGCATCGGATCGCCCCAGTAGTCGGCCGGGTCCAGCGCGTCCCACACCAGCCCGCCGACGATCAGCAACCACGGCGCCAGCCGCACGTACGGCGGCCACTGCACGGACCTCGGGGCCATCGGCTACCTGGCTTCCGTCTCGCCTGCACCCCTGCGCTCGTCCGGCGAGCGGGAGGCTCCTCCGATCGTAGGCACGGAGGGCGGCGGGGCGCGCGAGCTGACGGGAAGGTCCACCGGCCCCGGCCGACGACGGCCCGCCGGCCGGGGCCGGGCACGGAAAGCAAGATCCTCGGGCCCCGCCACCGGCGGATCGAAGCCGACAAGGCGTCAGACCCGAAGGTTTTCGGCCAGAACCCCGGCGGGATCTTGCCCGGCACGACAAACGATCAATACGTTGTTTGACGCGGCACGATCAGCTTCCGGTCCATGAGGAGACAGGGACAGTGGCCACCGCTCCCCATCGAGGAACAAGGAGCACCACCCCATGACCGACTCCCCCGTCACCCTCATCACCGGCGGTTCGAGCGGCATCGGCGCCGCCACCGCCCGCCGGCTGCTCGCCGAGGGCCACCGGGTGGCCGTCACCGGCCGCGACGGCGCCCGGCTCGCCCGCTTCGCGGAGGAGGCGGCCGCGAAGCCGGACACCCTGCTCACCATCGCCGCCGACGCCGCCGACCACGAGGCCGTCGAGGCCGCCGTCCAGGCCACCGTCCGGACCTTCGGCCGGCTGGACACCGTCGTCGCCAACGCCGGTTACGCCACCCACGACTCGCTCGCCGACGGCGACCCGGCCGGCTGGCGCGACATGGTCCTCACCAACGTGCTCGGCCCGGCCCTGCTCATCCGGTCCTCGCTGGCCGCGTTGAAGGAGTCCAAGGGCCGGATCGTGCTGATCGGCAGCGTCGCCGGCCTGGTCCACACCCCCGGCAACATCTACGGCGCCACCAAGTGGGCGGTGACCGGCCTCGCCGAGAACACCCGCCGGCTGGTCACCGCCGACGGGATCGGCGTCACCCTGGTCGCCCCCGGCCGGGTGGAGACCAACTTCTGGGAGGGCGCGGGCGGCGCCCCCCAGGGCCTCAACCTGACCGCGGACCAGATCGCCGACTCCATCGTGTGGGCGGTGCGCCAGCCGGCCGGCGTCGACGTGAACACCGTCGTGATCCGGCCGGTCGGACAGTCCGTCTGAGGGCTCGCCCGGCCCGGGGCTGCCACCCGGTGGGCCGGCCCGGCCCGCCGGTGGAGGCGGAGGTTCGGGTTCGAAGCTCCGCCGGTCGGCCAGTGTGGGCGCAGTACCGGCCATCCGGCCCGGATCGGTTCGTGGGCGGCGGCACCCGTGCCAGAGTGACGGTGTCCAGACAAGTCACCCGTCCCACGGGTGTCCCGAAGGGGGCTGCACATGCGCTCGAACGTTCTGGTGAAGGCGGTCGTCGGTGCCACGGCCGTGGCCTGCATCGCCGTCGGCGGCCTGGCCGGTGCCGGTACCGCCGTCGCGGCGACGCCGACCGGCGTCCAGCAGGCGGCGGAATCCGGGCCCGCCGGGCTGGCGGCGGTGGTCAACCTCGGGCTGAGCACCTCGCAGGCCGCCAAGCTCCAGGCCCCGCTCAAGCAGTACTGGGGTTACACCGGCGCGATCGACGGCCAGCTCGGCACCGGCAGCTGGCAGGCCATGCAGCGGTTCCTGCGCGCCGACTGGGGCTACACCGACGCCATCGACGGCATCGTCGGGACCCACACGGTGGAGGCGCTGCAACGCTGGTTGAAGAGCAACTGGGGCTACAGCGGCGCCATCGACGGCGACGCCGGCGCCGGGACCCAGGCCGCGTTCGCGCGGTACTGCGACTCGCTCTGATCCCGGGCACCACACCCAGGCGCCACACCCGGGCGCCACCCGGCACGGGGCCGGGCCGGCCGGTGTCACCGGTCGGCCCGGTCCGTGAAGCGCTCCGCGCCCGCTCCGGTCAGCAGGCCCGCCGGGAGCCGCCGCCCGTACGCCACCAGGAGCAGGTGCTCCGCCCGCCCCTCCACCGGCAGCGGACCGGGGCCGTACGACCAGTCCGCGTCCGTCGCGCGCAGCCGTACCCCCTCCAGCCGGGCGCCGAAGAAGCGCAGGCTGCGGGGCGAGACCCCGCCCAGCAGGGCGGTGCCGCGGTGCAGGGGCAGGCGCGGCGGCAGGCCGAGGGCGACGGTGATGTCCAGGCCGTGCACCGCGTCGTGGGCGAGGGCGGCGATCCGGCCGCCGACCGGGGGCCGCCAGGGGTGCCCGGCGTGCTCGGACAGGGCGGCGGCCAGCCGGTCCGTGGTGAGGGCGGCGGCGTCGCGGCGGGCGATCCGGTCGGCCATCCGGTGGACGTTCCCGCCCGAGCGGAGGAGTTCCCCGAGGGTCCGGGCGGTGGAGTACCGGAAGCCGGTGCCCATGTGGGCGGCCACCTCGCGGACCCGCCAACCCCCGCACAGCGAGGGCGCGTTCCACTGCCGCGGGGTGAGGCCCGCCAACACCTCGGCGAGGTCGCGCCGCTCCCCCGCGACCTGCTCGCGGATCCATTCGACGCCGTGGTCCTGCTGCGCGCTGTTCATGTCCCCAGCCTGCGACGGGAGTCGTCCGCCCGTCCAAGACCGGATCGTTCTGCCACCTATGATCATCGGTTATGGAACTCCGGCAGCTCCAGTACTTCGTCACCGTCGCCCGGCACGGCAGCTTCACCCGCGCCGCCGAGCTGCTACACCTGAGCCAGCCCGGAGTGAGCGCCCAGATCCGGCAGCTGGAACGGGAGTTGGGCCACCGGCTGCTGGACCGCTCGGGCCGCACGGTGCGGCTGACCAGGGTCGGCGAGGCGGTGCTGCCGCACGCCCGGGCCGCGCTCGCCGCCGCAGCGGCCGCCCGGCGGACGGCGCAGGAGTTCGACGGCCTGCGGTGCGGGCGGGTACGGCTCGGCATGGTCGCGGGCGCGGCGCTCGCCCCGCCACCCGCCCTGGGCGCCCTCCCGGGGCTCGCCACCACGCTCGCCGCCTTCCGCCAGGAACACCCCGGCATCGACTTCGCGCTCGCCGAGGACACCACCGCCGGGATGCTCGGCGCCCTGTGCGAGGGGCGGCTCGACCTCGCCGTGATCGGCCTGCCCGCCGTCGCGAGCGGGCGGGCGGACGACGACGGCTGGACGGCACTGGCCGGACTCGCCCTGCACCCCGTGCTGGAGGTCCCGCTGGTCGCGCTCTGCCCGGCGGACCACCCGCTCGCCCGCGGCGACGGCCCGCTGCCCGTCGCCGCGCTCGCCGGGCACGCCCTGGTGAGCACACCGCCCGGCACCGGTCTGCGGACGGCGCTGGAGCGCGCCCTCGCGGAGGCGGGCGCGGCCTCGACCGTGGCGGTCGAGGCCGCCGCGCCGCCACAGCTGGCCGAACTCGCCGCGCACGGACTGGGCGTGGCGGTGCTGCCGGACCGGGAGCCGGCCGCCGGCGTGGCCGTCCGGCGGCTGGCCGATCCCGTCCCCCGGGTGCGGGTCGCGCTGGCCTGGCCGAGCGAGCGGCCCCCGGCGCCGCCGACCGCCGCCCTGCTCGCCCATCTGCGGGCGGCCTACCCGGGGCCGTGAGGAGCCGTTACCCGGCGGCCGCCGCGCCGTCGGCGATGTGCAGCAGCGCCGCGGCGCCGTCGAGGGTCTCCGGGTCGAGCGGGAAGTAGCCCTGGCGCGGGGTGGTGTCGGTGCGGGTGCGGGCCGTGCCCGGGACCGGCGGGACGGTCAACCGCCAGCCCCCGGGGCCGGACGGGAGCCGCTCCTCGTACGTCCCGGCCGGCGGCTCGCCGAGCCCGAGCGCGGCGCTGCGCCCCAGGCTCCCGGCGATGAAGGCGTAGCGCTCCCCCAGCAGCGAGCCGACGATGTGGCCGGCGCCGTTCCAGCCGCAGTCCAGCTCCCCCTGGGACCAGGCGCTGGGGTTGCACTGGAGGTGCCGGTTGTGGGCGAACACCAGGGTCGGCCCGCGCCGGGCCTCGACGGCGCGGATGTCGAGCAGGTTCTGCGCCATCAGGGCGTCGCGCATCCTGATCAGGCCGGAGATCCGGGCACTCGCCCCCAGGCCCTGGACGGCCGCCTGGGCGTGGTAGCGCAGCAGTCCGATCCCGGCCCGCAGCCGGACACCGGCCCGGAACCACTCGGCGTGCGAGGTCGCGGCTATCAAGTCCGGTGCGCGTACGTAGAGTTGGTTGAGCAGGTCGTCGGCGGTACGGCGCAGTCGTTCGGCCTCGGGGGTGGCTCCGGGTGACGCGGCGGCGTCGAGGATCGCCTCCTCGCGCTCCCAGCGCTCGTCCTCCCCCGTCAGCGCGGCGACGTCCAGGTCGAGCCGGAGGAAGTCACGGGCGTGTTCGAGGTAGCGGCGCGGGCTGGGCGCCGTGGTGTTCTCGGTGGGGAGGTCGAAGCCGTGGCACGCCACTTGCTCCCCGGCCTCCCGGTCACGGTTGAACTCGCGCATCCAGGCGACGAGTTCGCGGTTCGCCCGGTGGGCGCCGAAGCCGTGGGTGAAGCCTTCGGCGAGCACCGCGTCGAGGGTGCCCACGCCGTGCCGGACGTGGTCGTCCACCGCCAGTGCGGCCACCCGGTCGGTCTCCAGGGCGATCGAGCGGAAGCCCTGGGCTACGAGTTGGGCGAACAGCCGGTTGCGGACCAGCCCGAAGGCCGGTTCCTGGTGCGTCGGCTCGCCGAGCGCCAGCAGTTCGCAGGAAGGGGTGCGGAAGTCTCCGATGTCCTGGCTCATGAACCTCAAGCGTATCCTTGAAAGCTCGGTTGAGACTTTCCGCGTCTCAGCCCGGCATTATCGATGAGAAGTCTCAAACCAGGAGGTCACCGCCGTGCGCCCTGCCGACCTCGCCCGCGAGCACGGCCTCTCGACCCAGGCCGTACGCAACTACGAGCGCGACGGCTTCCTTCCGCCCGCCGAGCGCACCCCCACCGGCTACCGGATCTACACCGAGCGCCACGCCGCCGCGCTGCGGGCCTTCCTCGCCCTCGTCACGGCCTTCGGGCACGCGACGGCGGCCCTGGTGATGTCCGCCGTCAACGCCGACCGCCCGGACGAGGCCCTGACGGCGGTCGACCGGGGCCACGCCCAGCTGCTCCGCGACCGGGAGACCCTCGCCACCGTCCGCCGGGCGGTCGACCACCTCACCTCGGGGCGGACCACCGAGCGGGCCGGGACCGGCCGCTCCCTCCCCGGCCCGCTCAGCATCGGCGAACTCGCCCACCGGCTCGGCCTCACCCCCGCCACCCTGCGCACCTGGGAGACGGCCGGCATCCTCACCCCGGCCCGCGACCGCCCCGGCGGACACCGCTCCTACCGCCCCGAGGACGTCCGCGACGCCGAACTGACCCACCTGCTGCGCCGCGGCGGCCACCCGCTGGCCCACATCACCACCGTCGTGCGGCAGGTCCGCACGGCGGGCGGCACCGACTCCCTGGCCGCGGCCCTGGACGACTGGCAGCAGCGCCTCACCACCCGGGGCCGGGCGATGCTCACCGCCGCGGCCCGGCTGGACGCCTACCTGTCCCCGGCCCCGGGCACGCCCGACGGCCCCGGCTCGCCGGGCAGTTCCGCGCTCGGGACGCGGCGCCAGTCCCACCCGGGGTGACGGGCGAGCAGGCCGAGGAAGTCGTCGGAGGGGATGAGCTCCCAGTGGTCGGTGTCGACGATCGCGGCGAGGCCGGGCAGGACGTGCCGCAGCAGGGCCCGGGCCGCGTCCATCGACTCGCTCGCCACGCGGACGGCGTACGGCTCCCCGATCCGGGCCGTGACCTCGTCCAGGTGCTCCGGCTCGAAGTCGCGCAGGACCTCCCCCGACAGGTCGAGGGAGTACGCGCTGCCTCCCCATTGCACCTGGTCGTCCTGCGGCGTCGGCCAGTGCCAGAACGGGCCGAGCGCGCGGAAGCGCGACTCCAGCTCCGGACGCCGCTCCGCCGGGACGAGAACGATCACCACCGGCCAGGACACCGGCCCACCTCCTCGAACTCCATCCGAACAATCACCGTCAGCCGGCCGTGACCCGCAGGTTGGCCAGCAGCTCCGTGCCGTCCGCGCGCACCGCGAACACCCGCCCGCCGCGGTGCCAGCAGGTCACCGCCCCGGCGTGGGCGCGCAGCCGGAGCGTGGGGTCGGGCGTCGTCCCGGGCAGCAGGGCGGTGAAGGCGGTCCCGGAGGTGCCCCCGACGGTGGCCCGCAGGCCGTCCTCGGAACGCTCGGTGAACGCCCAGTGGGCGCCGTCGGCGCCGAGCGCCACCGGGGGGCCGGTGACGGTCCGCTCGGCGCTCCCCCGGCCGGTCCAGCTGAGCACCGTCGTCCCGGAGGCTTCGCCCGGCCGGGCGGTCAGCAGCCGTCCGTCGGCGAGCGCCACCCGGTCGTCGGTGTCGTCCGGGTCGACCGCCGTGCGGGCGCGCAGCTCCCAGCCGGGCTGGTCCCAGCGCCACAGTTCGGTCAGTTCGGCGGTGTGGCCGCCGGCCCGGGTGTGGACGACCACGGCGCAGCTCGCGGGGGTGCGGGCGATCCGGCCCACCGCCTGCTGGTCGTTGCCGAGTTCGCGGTGGACGACGGTCGGGCGGGCGGCGTCGGTGTCGAGCAGGGCGATGCCGTCCTGGCCGACGGTGAGCAGGTGGCGGCCGTCGTAGGAGGGGACGATCGCGCGCACCCGCAGGGCCGTCCACCGCTCGACCCGGCGGGTGGCGAGGTCGAGCCGGAACAGTTCGCGGACCGCCCCGTAGCGGGCGACCAGCAGCGCGGTGCCGCCGTGGTCGGCGACCACCAGCTGCTCGGCGGGCACGTCCCAGCGGGCGCGGGTCCGGCCGTCCGGGCCGAGCAGCCGTACGCCGGCCTGGCCGCAGGCCACCAGCACCAGGCCGGAGTCCAGCCGGGCCGCGTCCAGGACGGGCAGGGTGCCGGGGCGGTCGGCGGCGGTGACGGCGAGCGCCCCGCCGCGGCCGGGTCCGGTCCGCCGGGGCTTCGGCAGGTCGGCGGCGGCCAACGGGTCGGCGCGCTTCAACAGCCGGTTGTGGACGGTGCTTTCGGAGCGTACGGCGGCTTGGCCGGACAGTCCGCCGGTGCGCACCAGGGAGCGTACGGCGAGGGTGGCGAGCTCGCGGTCGAGGGCCGGGTCGGCGCAGCGCAGCTCGGCGAGGGCGGCGACGGCGGCCGCGCGCTCGGTGCGCGGCGCGGCGGTGTCCGGCGTCGTGACCTGCGACCCAGCGCCGCTCGGCCCGGCGATGCTCGGCCCGGCCGCGGTGAGCGCGGCGCGGACCGGCTCCGCGACGTCCTCGCCGAGCGCGAGCAGGTGGACCAGCGCCCGGCCGCGGGCCGCGCCGCCGAGCTCGGCGGCCTCCCGGAGGTCCGGCAGCACACCCGGGCGCAAGGTCTCGTCCGGCCAGGCCGCCTCGACCGCGCCCAGCCGGTCCCCGGCCCGGCGGCGGTGGTCCACCCACGCGGCGCGCAGGTCCCGGGCGGCCGCCGGGTCGGTGGCGGTGAGCCGTTCGACGGCGGTGGCGAAGGCGCCGCGCCGGTGGGCGATCCGCACGGCCCGGTCCCGGTTCCCGGCCCGCCAGTGCAGCCGGACCACCAGTTCCGCGGCCAGGCCGCGCCCTTCGGCGAGTTCGGCGGCCTGGGCGGTGCGGCCGTGCCGGTCCAGCAGGGCGACGGCCTCGGCGGGCGCGGCCATCAGGTCGGCGAGCACGTACGCGGCCTCGTCGATCCGCCCGTCCCGCTCCAGGGCCTCGGCGGCGTCCCGGTAGAGGCCGGTCAGGTACTCGTGGACGGTCGGCCCGCTGAGCGGCGACGCCATCGACGCCCCGCCGCGCTCCCGGGGGCTGGGCCGCAGGGCGCCCGTGAAGCGGTCGGGCAGGCGCAGGGTCAGCAGACCCCGCTCCGGGCCCGCGTCGGCGCCGCCGGAGAGCTGGATCGCGTCGCGCAGGGCGTCCTCCCACCGGCGCTGCCGGAAGGACCGGGAGAGCTGGTGCAGGTAGCGGGCGTGGCGCTCCCGGAAGAGCGCCCCGGCGGGGCTGCGCAGGGCGAGCCGGGCCAGCCACTGGCTGCCCGGGCGCCGGGGCGGACGCCGCCGGGCGGGGGCGGCCGGGGCCGTTCCGGCCGCACCGCCGCCTCCGGTGCTCTTCGCCGCCGCCCCCTGGGCGGTGCGGACGCGTTCGGCGAAGGCCGGGATCCTCGGCAGCACCAGCAGGGCGCTGCCGAGTGCCCCGAGGAGCGTCAGCAGGAGCCCGCCGCCGAGGCTGCCGGCCACCAGGGCGAGGACGCCGAGCAGCAGGCACAGCGCGAACGGTACGACGGACGCCCACCACGCCCGTCCGTCGACGGCGCCGCGCGTCGCCGCGGCACGGGTGCCGGGCCGGCCGGGCCGGCCGGGCCGCCCGGACCGACCGGTGCTCCCGGCCGGACGGGCCCGGGAGCGGCGGCGGTACGTCAGTCCGGCGATCGCGCCGATCGTCACCGGAAGGACGATCACGGGCCCCTTGGGCACCCCCGTCGCCACGACCGAGGCCAGGAAGGACAGGCCCAGCGCGAGCACCAGGCCGGTCACGATCCCGGAGATCCGGCGCGCCTTCGCGGCACCCGGACGCGGCCCGGCCAGCAGCCGCCCCGCCCGTCGGCTGCGCCCGGGGACGCCGGCCGCGGCGCGCAGGTCCACGGCGGCCGGGCGCGGCAGGTCCGTCCCGACCGGTTCGGCCTCGACGGGGCTGCCGACCGGGCCCAGTCGGTGGAGGGTGAGCCCGCCCAGGTCCAGCCAGTCCGAGGGGTCCACGTCCGGCAGCTCGGCCAGCACCTGACGCTCCGTCAGATCGCCTCTGGCGAGCACCAGTTCACCGGACCGGCCGGTCTGCCCCGGGCTCGTCGCCAGTGCCCCGCCGACGGCGTGCAGCGGCGCGCCGGGCGCCCGGTCGGTGCGGGTCCGCACCGACTCGGGCAGCTGCAACAGCCAGCGCCCGTCCGGCAGTTCACTCAGCCGGGCGCCGGACCGCCAGTGCGCGAGGACGCGTTCGGCCGCCTCGGCGACGCCGATCAGCGGCACGTCGAGGAGGAACCCGGCCGCGTCGACGACCGGGCCGCCCGTCGCGGCGCTGCCCATCGCGGGGCCGCCCGTCGCGGAGCCGCCGGTCGCGGCGCTGCTCGCCACCCGGCCGCCGGTCGTGGAACTGCTCATCAGTCGGTGCTCCTGATCACGGCATGGGTGCGCCCGTCGGTCGCGTTCGCCACCACCACCCGGCCCGGGCGGGGTTCGGCGGCGATCAGCGGCAATCGGGGGTGGACGGCGGGGGCGGTCGTACCGCCGGAGAGCGCGGTGAGCGTGCGGACCGCGTCGGCCCGGACGGCGCGGACCAGCCCCGCGGCCCGGGTGCAGGTGATCAGGACGGGTTCGAAGCCGTCCTCGACCAGTCCGATCACCTCGCTCTCCCCCTCCCCGAGGAGGATCCGGCGCTGCTCACCCCGGCCCGGGCGGACCTCCCAGGTCCGCCCGTCCGCCGACCAGCCGACGGAGCCGCCGCCGTGCACCAGGTGCGGCGCCCCGGCCGCGTCGGCGGGCAGCCGGACGGGCGACAGCCGGGGCTCCCGCGCGAACCGGAACGGGTGGCCGCCCGCGGTGGAGACGACCGGTCCGACCTCCGACACCCGCCCGCCGCGCTCGATCCGGCGCCAGCGGCCGGCCACCGGCAGCACCAGGGCGTCGCCCTCGCGCAGCAGCGGCAGCACCGGCCGGGCCATCAGCTCGGCGAACTCCGGGGAGCCGATCTCCGGCAGACCGACGGCCGCCGACTTGATCCGGTAGCCGTCGGAGTCGCTCAACGCCCGTCCGCTGACGTGGAGTTCCAGCCGGTCGTTGCGCACGCACAGCACCAGCAGCCGCCCACTGGTGCGCGCGGCCGCGATCACCGGGCCGAACAGCTCGTGGCGGCGCGGGCGCGTGGCACCGTCGGGGGCTCCGGTGCCCGACAGCCCCAGGGCGATCAGCACATCGCTGTGCCGGCCCCGGGCCAGCAGGGTGGCCGCGCCGGTGGTGAACGCGGGCAGCGCCCCGCCGACGGCGGGCAGCTGGGCGTCGAGCTGGGCGGTGGCCCGGAAGCCGCGGCCACGCAGGGCCCGGACGGCGACCCGCGCCGGGGGCAGCGGCAGCTCGACGGCCGACCCGCCGTCCACCCGGACCGTCACTCCGGCGGCGCCGTTCGCGCTCCAGCCCGCCTCCTCGCTCGCCACCGTGCGCCGCCGGGCGGGCAGCCGGGCCGCCAGCCGGGGCGAGGTGAGCAGCCAGCACTGCGCGGCCGGGTCCAGCGCCCGCTCCGCGTACCGGACGTCCTCGGGTTCGGGGTCGGTGTGCTGCCGGGCCTTGAGCCAGCGCGGCAGCAGCTCGGCGAGGTCGCCGCCGATCAGCCGCCCGGGCGGGTCCCCCAGGACGCCGACCAGCAGTTCGCTGCCCCGGGCCGCCGCCCGGCGGTGCAGCACGAGCAGCGCGGCCAGCTGGACCAGCCGCGCCGCGCCCGCCTGGGCCGGTCCGGCGTCCACCAGCACGACCACCTGGCCGCGGCTCTCGGGGGTGCGCAACTCGGTTTCCAGTTCCAGGAGTTCACCCTCGCTCCAGCGGCGCAGGAACTCCTCCGGGTACTCCTCGGCGAGCAGCCACTCGGCGGGCAGCAGCCGCTCCGGCCGTCGGCCGCGGGCCAGGCCGCCGTAGCCGTCCGGCTCGCCCTCGGATCCGGCGACGGGCTCCTGCGCGCCGATCAGGGCGTCCAGGCGGCGCAGCAAGGGGCCCAGCGCGGTGGCGAGTTCGGGGGTGAGCGCGGACAGCGTCCCGGCCCAGGGCGCGAGCGCGGCGGTCACGATCGACGCACCCGCGCCGGCCGCGCGCACTGCTCCTCGACCCGGCCGAGCGCCGGTTCGTCCGGCAGCGCCGTCCGCCCGTCCAGGTCCCCGACCGTCGCCCCGCTGCTCACGCTTGCGCTCCGCTCCACTCCGTACGGCTCCACCGTCCAGGCCCTCACTGCTCGTACACCCGTTCCGCGCCGCTGCGCTGGGCCTGTCCTCCTGGCTCCCCGGTGCCGGGCTCCACGCTGCCCGGCTCCACGAAGCGGTCCAGGTCCGCCGGGTCCCGGACGGGCGTCGGCCGGTCGCCGACCAGCGCGTGGCCGGGGACGAGGACGCACAGCTGCCCGTCCGCCGCCCCGAGCGCCACCCGCCACAGGGCCGCGCCGGGCTGCGGGCGGGCCGTGGTCGGGACCAGCACGCCGTCGTCCTCGCCCAGGTAGCGGGCGCCGTCGGCCCAGGGCAGGTCCGGCGCCTCGCCGAGGACCAGCAGCGCCGTCCCGTCGGCCGCCACGGCGAGCCGGTGCCCGGCCGTCAGCCGGGAGCGCGTCGCGCTCGCGAGGGCGGGGACGGCAGCGCCGAGGGCGAGGACGGCGACCGGTTCGAGTGGTGGTTCACGGCGCTCCCAGCGGAGCGGGGCACCGGTCACGAGGGTGCGACCGCCGCACCTGCCGTGACCGCCACGCCCGACGTGACCACCGCACCCGCAGCGCCGGCTCCGCCCGCCGTGACCGCCGCGACCAGTTCGGCCCGGAGCCCGGTCAGCGGCGCCGGCAGGTCCGCCGGGTCGAACCCCGCGTCGATCTCGCGCAGCACGGCCTCCAGCCGCAGCCGGGAGTCCTGGCCGTCCGACAGCCCGCCGTGTTCGGCGAGCAGCGCGGTGCCCGTCCGCAGCAGGCGCTCGGCGCGGGCCGCGGTGCTGCGGGAGAGTTCCTCCGCGGTGTGCGCCAGGCTGCGGTTGGCGGCCCGGTCGATCAGGTCGGCGAGGGCCTCGCGGGCGAGCGCCTGGGTGTCTGCGGTGGGGGCGATCAGCGGGAGCACCCAGAGGTCACGGGCGGAGGCGGCGGTGCGCCCGTCCAGGACGGCGGCCGCGGCGACCAGGTTCTGCGAGCGCACGGCCCGCCGGTCGCTGACCGGGACACCAGCCGAGCGCAGTCGGCGCAGCGCGGTGGCCAGCAGCGGGGTGACGGCGTCGAGGTCGCAGTGGCGGGCGGCCGCGGTCAGCCGGTCGAGGGCGCCGAGCAGCTCGCCGGTGACGGCGGGCGCGGCCGGGCGGCGGCCGGCCTCCAGGAGTTCCTCCAGCCGGCCGTCGGCGACGGGTTCGACGAAGACCCGGGCGAGGAACCGGTCGGCGAAGGCGGCCAGCGCCGGGTCCTCGGGCAGGTGGTTGGCCGCGCCGACGCAGATCCGCAGCGGACTGGCGAGCACGGTGCCACCGCGCCGGAAGACCCGCTCGTTGAGCAGGCCGAGCAGGGTGTTCAGGACGGCGGTGGAGCCGAGGAACACCTCGTCCAGGAAGGCGATCTCGGCCTCGGGCAGCATCCCGGCGGTCTCGAACTCGACCCGGCCCTCCCGCAGGCGGCGCAGGTCGACCGGTCCGAACAGTTCGTTGGGCTCGGTGAAGCGGCCGAGCAGGTACTCGAAGTACCGCCCGCCGAGCTGCGCCGCGACCCGCCGGACCGCCTCCGACTTGGCCGTCCCGGGCGGGCCGACCACCAGCAGGTGCTCCCCGGCGACGGCGCACAGCGCCACCACCTCGGCCACCGTCTCCCGCCCGACCATGCCCCGCCCGGCGGCGGACACCGCCGCGGCGACGAGCCCGGCATCGGCGGCCGGCGGGGTGGCGGGCGGTACGTCGGAGGCGCCGGGTATCGAAGCGGCGGCGGAGGTCTCGGTCACGAGCACGGGAGTCTACGTCGCCCCGCACGCCGCTCACCAGCGGGTTCCCGCCCAGGCCGGTTCACCCGCGGCATCCGCCGCCGGCACGCCGCACCCCGGCATGGCCACGCCCTGGGTCTTGGCCTTGTCGAGGACGGCCTTGCCGGTTCCGCTGTCGAGGTTGCCGATGACCAGCACGTTCACGCCACTGGTGATCATCTGGTCGGCGATTCGATGTTCACCGTCGGGTCGGTGCGGTACGACGGCTTCTTCTCCGGCCAGGTCGTGAGTACGCTGTCACGGGATCGGTACTGCTGGTGGCCGCCGGCGTGGACGCCATGTCCCGCCGCCGCTCAGCCCGACGATGAGGGTCGCCAGCCATGAAAGCCGGTCCTTCCCAGGAAGAGGTCCGCCAGCACAACCTGGGTGCCCTGCTGCGCCACGTCCACTTCGACGGGCCCACCTGGCGAGCCGTCCTGGCGACCCGGCTCGGCCTCAACCGCAGCACCATCCTGGGTCTGGTCGGCGATCTGACGGCCGCGGGCCTGGTCCGCGAGGAGTTGCCGCGGGAGACCGGCCGGGCCGGGCGGCCCTCGCTGGTCGTGAAGCCGGAGTCCACCCGCGTGCACGTCCTGGCGGTGGACGTGGGCGTCGAGCGCCTGGCGGCGGCCCTCATCGGACTCGGCGGCGTGTTCCTGGACCGGCGCGAGTGCCCATGGCCCGACGGGCACCCACAGGACCCCGCGCAAGTGGCCGCCATCCTCGCGGGATTCGCCCACGAGATGATGGCGCGCACACCAGCCGGCAGTTCGTGCGTCGGCGTCGCCGTGGCGGTCCGCGGCATCGTCCGCCACCCCGACGGGCTGGTCAGTCTCACTCCCAACATGGGTTGGAAGGGCGTCGACTTCGCCGGTGCGTTCGCCGACCGGCTCCGCCTGGACGTCCCGGTCCTCGTCGCGAACGAGGCCAATCTCGGCGCGCTCGCCGAGCATCGGCGCGGCATCGGCCGCGGCAGCCAGAACCTCGTCCACCTGCACGGCGAGATCGGGATCGGCGCCGGAGTGATCACCGACGGTGAACTCCTGCGCGGCGAACGCGGATACGCCGGCGAGATCGGCCATATGAACGTCAACCCGTACCAGGGACGGCCGTGCGGCTGCGGCGCCCACGGCTGCCTGGAAGCCGAGGCCGGTGAGCGCGCCCTCCTGGAAGCCGCCGGCCGGGACGGCCGCGTCACCGGCGTCGACGCCGTACGGTCGGTGGTCATCGCCGCCGACCACGGGGACGTCACCGCGCGCGCGGCTCTGCACCGCGTCACCGCATCGCGGACTGGCTCGGCATCGGCATCGCGAACCTCGCCAACCTCTTCGATCCGGAGCTGGTCATCCTCGGCGGCACGCTCCGGGACGTCTTCCTCGGATCCGCCGCACAGGTGCGCAGCCGGATCAACACCAACGCCCTTGCCGCGGTGCGGGAGAACCTGCGGCTGCGGGTCAGCGAACTCGGCGGTCACACCGTCCTGATCGGCGCCGCCGAACTGGCGTTCTCCGAGGTGCTCACTCGACCGTTGGAGACACTCACCCGCATCTCGGAGCAACGCCGGGCCCGTCCTGCGGCGCCGGGCCCGTCCCCGCCCTCGCCCTGAGTCAGGCCGGGGCCTCGAACTCGTCGCAGCCCTCGCCACCTCCTGGGGCCTGCACCCGCGCGGCGAGGGCCACATCGGCAAGACCACCTGGTGCGAACTCGCCCTCCCCGCCCCCGGCGACCGGCCGGCTACTTCACCGGCTTGGCCAACTCCCGTGCCAGCGACACCGCGTCAGGGAACTCCCCTGACTTGCCGGAGTTGACCAGGAGGTCCAGCACTCGGTCGCCGATGCGGACGAGGATCGTCTCGGTGCCCAGGTAGCCCCCCTCCGGGAGCATCTTGAAGTCCAGTGCCTCGTCGCCCAGCCCGGCCACCGGCTTGGCGACGAGGCGCATCTCGATATCGCTGTGGCCCTGGCCCGTGCCCTTCTCGGTGAACGACGGGCAGCGCGCCGCGAAGTCCCTGATCAGACCCAGCTGCTTCGCCGCGTCGCCGGCGCGGAAGGAGGCCACGGTCACCACGGCGGCGTGCTCACTGTCGGTGGACCTTATGTCCTGGCGCGCGTACGCCGCGTAGCCGTCCAGCACCGTCAGGTTGTTCATGACGCTGCACGGCGCCGTGGGCCCCAACCCCGTGGTGGCGGAGAGCACCTGCTTCCCGCTGTCCGACGGGGTGCTGGGGCCGTACTTGCCGTTGAGGGTCCAACCCGACGGGACGGTCTCCTCCGTGGGCAGATACGCCCTGAGGGAGCCCCCGAGGACGATCGACGGATCCACGACCGGGGCGGTCAGGGTGGGCGTCGGGGCCGGGAGGATGGGGTACCGGGTCGGGAAGTCCGTCACAGTCACCTTGACCGTCGGGGCGACGGATATCGCCTCCGTCGGGCCGACCGCCTTCGGTGAACCTTCACTGGAACACCCGGCCACGGCGGCCAGAGCGAGCAGGACCCCCGCCGTCACCGGAACTCGCACCTTGGCCATGGTGAACCTCACTTCCTTCGCACTGACATGACAGATAGTCACCAACGCTACCGTGCCGACGCCAACCGCTGCTCGGCCTTCCGTTCCCCCCTCATGCCCGCGCGAGAAGTAGGA
>NZ_JBHWIV010000065.1:38122-47460 GCF_042731675.1 Kitasatospora sp. NPDC059827
ATAATAACTACCCCCCCCCCCGTGCGCCCCCGCCACCGCGGGGGCGCCGCCCCGCCCCCCCCCCCCCCCCGTGCACCCGCCCGCCCCGCCCCCCCCCCCCCGCTCCTCCGGGCGTCCCCGCCCCCTCGCCTTCGGGCTCTGTCTCAGACAAGCCGATTCCATGAGGCTGATGACTGCCACACCGTTGCGTCTACGTGTGAGGCCGCAGGTCAAGGGGTCGAACGAGGCAACGGGACGCCTGTGGATCAACAATCGAGTCGACGGTGAGATTCCGGTAACGAGCCGTTCACGCCGCGCGGACGCTCGGGGAAACAAGCGGTTCCTAGCGTGTCCGCTCATGGATGCACAGCTGTATACGCCCTCGACTTCCGTGCCGGCTGCCACACCGACTGACCTGCCGGCCAAGGAAGTTCCGCCCACGCCCGCACTGCGGGAGACGGTCTACGCGCAGCTGCGTGCGGCCGTGCTCGACGGCGGGTTCGGTGCGCGCGAGCGGCTGGCCGAGGTGCGGCTGGCGGCACGGTTCGGGGTGTCGCGGACCCCGGTGCGCGAGGCACTGGCGCGGCTGGCGTCCGACGGGCTGATCGAGCGCGGGGACGGCGGCTTCTTCGTCACGATCCCCAACCTGACGCGGTTGAAGGACTTCTACGAGCTCCGGGTCACCCTGGAACTGCGCGGTGTCGCGCGGGCGATCGAGGACCCGTCCATCAAGCACGACCCGGCGGTCATCGCGGCCGAGCTGGACCGCTGGTACGCGATGCGGGAGAGCCCCCCGGTGCCCGACCCGCGGTTCGTGGTGCAGGACGAGCGTTTCCACGCCGAGCTCTCCCGCGCCTCCGGCAACCCCGCGCTCACGGACGCCCTGGTGGCGGTCAGCGAGCGCATCCGCCAGGTGCGGATGTACGACTTCCTCACCCGGGACCGGGTCGAGACGACGATCGCCGAGCACATCGAGATCATGGAGCTCGTCCGCGACGGACGTCTCGACGAGGGCTACCGGGCCCTGCACGCCCATGTGGGTGACTCGATGGCCGTGGTGCTGGACCGTGCCCGGCGCGCCATGTCCCAGATGGCCCTGCACGCCGACCGCCTCTGAATCCCCGGCGGTCACAGACCGACACCCCCACACCCAATGCCCAGCACCCAGCACCGCCGCACCCCCGGAAGGGCTGACCATGAGCACTGCCGAGTCACGTCTGACGACGACCACACCACCCGACGCCGAGCAGAGCCGGAGGAGCCAGGCGACGAAGGAGACCCTGGAGGACTACACCCTCCGCTTCGCGCCCCGCAGTTACCGCCGCTGGACCCCGATGGTCGTGGCGACCACCGCGCTCGGCGGCATCGCCTACATGGCCGACTTCTCCATCGGCGCCGGCATCGGGCTGGCCCACGGCACCGGCAACGCGCTGGTGGCGATCGCCGTGGCGGCGGTGGTCATCTTCGTCACCGGCTTCCCGCTCGCCTACTACGGCGCCCGCTACAACATCGACCTCGACCTGATCACCCGCGGCGCCGGCTTCGGCTACTACGGCTCGGTGCTGACCAGCGTCATCTTCGCCAGCTTCACCTTCATCTTCTTCGCCCTCGAAGGCTCGATCATGGCCCAGGGCCTCAAGCTCGGCCTCGGCCTGCCCCTACCGCTCGGCTACGCGGTCTCCACGCTGATGGTGATCCCCCTGGTGATCTACGGCATGAAGGCGCTGAGCAAGCTCCAGGTGTGGACGACACCGGTCTGGCTGGTGCTGATGGTCGCCCCGCTGGTCTACCTGGTCGCCGAGGACCCCGGCAGCGTCGACCGCTTCCTCTCCTATCCGGGCACCGACGGCGCGGGCGGCGGCGGGGGTGGCGTCAACACCGCCTCGGTGCTCCTCGGCGCCGGTGTCTGCCTGTCCCTGATCGCGCAGATCGGCGAGCAGATCGACTACCTGCGCTTCATGCCGCCCAGGACCGAGGCCAACAGGCGCAGTTGGTGGACGGCCGTGATCATGGCCGGCCCCGGTTGGGTGGTCCTCGGCGCCTTGAAGCAGGCCATCGGCGTCTTCCTCGCCGTCCACATCCTCGCCGAGGTCGGCGCGGCCGCCGCCCCGGAGCCGATCCAGCAGTTCAAGGGCGCCTTCGACGCGATGATGCCGTCCTGGCTGGTCGTCCCGCTCGCCGTGGTCCTCGTCGTGATCAGCCAGATCAAGATCAACGTGACCAACGCCTACTCCGGCTCGCTGGCCTGGACGAACTCCTTCACCCGTGTCACCAGGCACTACCCCGGCCGGATGGTCTTCGTCCTGGTCAACCTCGGCTTCGCGCTCGCCCTGATGGAGGCCGACATGTTCAGCTTCCTCAACAGCATCCTGGGCTTCTACTCGAACTGCGCGATCGCCTGGGTCGTCACCGTCGCCACCGACATCGGCGTCAACAAGTACCTGTTGAAGCTCTCCCCGCTCCAACCCGAGTTCCGCCGCGGGATGCTGCACGCCGTCAACCCGGTCGGTGTGGTGGCCTTCGTCGCCGCCTCGGGCCTGTCGATCGCGATGTACTTCCACGCCCTCGGCGACACCCTCCAGCCGTACTCGCCCGTGGCGGCCGCCGTCATCGCCTTCGTGCTCACCCCGCTGATGGCGGTCGTCACCAGGGGCAGGTACTACCTGCGCCGCACCGGCGACGGCATCGACGAGCCGCTGCTCGACGCCGCGGGCAATCCCAGCGCGGTCACCCTCGACTGCCACGTCTGCCACCAGCCCTACGAGCGCCCCGACCTGACCGCCTGTGCCACCCACGAGGCGATCGTCTGCTCGCTGTGCCTGAGCACCGACAAGGTCGGCGACCACGTGCTGCCCGCAGAGCCGGTACGGCCCGCACAGCCGATCACCACCTGAGACCGAGAGACCGGCGCCACGTCAACCGCCGCCCCACCGCCCGCTCCGGAGGAGCCGCCCCGTGTTCGACACCTTGCTCGTCGCCAACCGCGGCGAGATCGCCTGCCGCATCCTGCGCAGCGCCCACGCCCTCGGGCTGCGCACGGTGGCGGTGTACTCCGACGCCGACAGCACCGCCCCGCACGTCCGGATGGCCGACCAGGCCGTACGACTCGGCCCGGCCCCCGCCGCCGAGAGCTACCTGCGCGCCGACCTGGTCCTGGCGGCCGCCCTCGCCACCGGCGCGGGGGCGATCCACCCCGGCTACGGCTTCCTCTCCGAGAACGCCTCCTTCGCCGCCGCGGTGGAGGCGGCCGGCCTGGTGTTCGTCGGCCCCACCCCGGCCCAGTTGGAGGTCTTCGGCGCCAAGCACACCGCCCGGGCCGCCGCGCTCGCCGCCGGAGTGCCCCTGCTGCCCGGCAGCGGCCTGCTCGCCGACGAGGCGGCGGCGCTGAGCGCGGCGGAGGCGATCGGCTACCCCGTCATGCTCAAGGCCACCGGCGGCGGGGGCGGCATCGGCATGCGGGCCTGTGCCGGACCGCAGGAGCTGCGGGAGGCGTTCACCCAGGTCACCCGTCTGGCCCGGGGCAGCTTCGGGGACGGCGGGGTGTTCCTGGAGCGGTACGTCGACGGCGCCCGCCACGTCGAGGTGCAGGTCTTCGGCGACGGCGCCGGCGGGATCGCCGTGCTCGGCGACCGTGACTGCTCCCTCCAGCGCCGCAACCAGAAGGTCCTGGAGGAGGCCCCGGCACCGGGCCTCCCCTCCCACATCAGAGCTCAACTCCACACGACCGCACGGGAGTTGTGCGCTTCGGTCGACTACCGCTCGGCCGGCACCGTGGAGTTCGTCCACGACTCCGCGCGCCAGGAGGCGTACTTCCTGGAGGTCAACACCCGCCTCCAGGTCGAGCACCCGGTCACCGAGGAGACCCATGGCGTCGACCTCGTCGCCTGGATGCTGCGCCTGGCCCGCGGCGAGAGCGGCTTCCTCCACGAACCGGTCCCGCGCGGCCACGCCGTCGAGGCCCGGATCTACGCCGAGGACCCCGCTCTCGGCCACCGGCCCAGCTCCGGCCTGCTGACCCGGGTCAGCTTCCCCGAGGGCGTCCGCGTCGACGGCTGGGTCGAGACCGGGCAGCTGATATCCACGGCGTACGACCCCATGATCGCCAAGATCATCGCGACCGGCGAGGACCGCACCGAGGCCCTGGACCGCCTCGCACAGGCCCTGGCCGACACCAGGATCGACGGCGTGGAGACCAACCTCGGCCTTCTCCGCGCCGCCTGCCGGGCGCCCGAGGTGCGGGCCGCCCGGCACACCACCGCCACGCTCGCGGGCATCACCGATCCCCGCCCGCGCATCGACGTCGTGCGCGGCGGCGCGCAGACCACCGTGCAGGACTGGCCGGGGCGCACCGGCTACTGGGAGGTCGGCATCCCGCCCGGCGGCCCGATGGACGACCGCTCCTTCCGCCTCGGGAACGCCGCCGTCGGCAACCCCGAGGGCGCGCCGGGCCTGGAGTGCACCCTGGAGGGAGCGGCGCTGCGCTTCTCCCACCCGCAGGTCGTCTGCGTGACCGGCGCACCGGCCGAGGTCCGGGTCGACGGACAGCCCGTCGAGCAGTGGCGGCCGCTGGACCTGACGGCCGGCCAGGTGCTGGACGTGGGCACCCCCAAGGGCCCCGGCATGCGGACCTACGTCCTCGTCCGCGGCGGCCTCGACACGCCCCACTACCTCGGCAGCGCCGCCACCTTCACCCTCGGCGCCTTCGGCGGGCACGCCGGACGGGCGCTGCGCGCCGGTGACGTCCTGCGCCCGGCGACGCCCGCCGCCGACGCCCCGGCCCCCTCGGCGGTGCCGACGGCGGACCGCCCGCACTTCGCCACCCACTGGCGGATCGCCGTCAGCGAAGGCCCGCACCCCGCACCGGACTTCCTCACCCGCGAGGGCCTGCGCACCGTCTACGGGACGGACTGGAAGGTCTCCGCCCAGTCCGCCCGCACCGGCGTACGGCTCATCGGCCCGCGCCCCGCATGGGCCCGGCCGGACGGCGGCGAGGCCGGACTGCACCCCTCCAACGTCCACGACACCGCGTACTCCGTCGGCGCGGTCAACTTCACCGGTGACACGCCCGCCATCCTCGGCCCCGACGGCCCCAGCCTCGGCGGCTTCGCCTGCCCCGTCACCATCGTCCGCGCCGAGCGCTGGAAGACCGGCCAGCTGCGCCCGGGCGACACCGTGCGCTTCGTCCCCGTCGGCGAGGCGACCGCCGACCTCCTGCGCCGCTCCCCCGCCCTGCTCACCCTCCCGACGGACGCCGGCCCGGACGGCGACGACGGCGTCCTCGCCCGCCGCCCGGCCACCGACACCACCCCCGAGGTGACGTACCGGCGCGGCGCCGAGGACAACCTCCTGGTCGAGTACGGTCCGATGACGCTCGACCTGGCGCTGCGTATGCGCGTCCACGCCCTCGCCCAGCACCTGCGCGCACTGCGCCCGTCGGGGCTGGTCGACATCACCCCGGGCGTACGCTCCCTGCACCTGCACACCGATCCCGACACCCTCCCGCTGCGCACCCTCCTCGGCCTGCTCCAGGAGGCCGAGGACCGGCTCCCCGCGACCGCCGACCTGACCGTCCCCAGCCGGGAGGTCCACCTCCCGCTCTCCTGGGACGACCCCACCGTCCAGGAGGCCATCGCCCGCTACACGGCCTCGGTCCGCGACGACGCGCCCTGGAACCCGTCGAACCTCGAATTCATCCGCCGTATCAACGGCCTGGACAGCGTGGAGGACGTCCGGCGGGCCGTGTTCGCCGCCCAGTACCTCGTCCTCGGCCTGGGCGACGTCTACCTCGGCGCCCCCGCCGCCACCCCGCTCGACCCGCGGCACCGCCTGGTCACCACCAAGTACAACCCGGCCCGCACCTGGACCGCCGAGGGCGGCGTCGGCATCGGCGGCGCCTACCTGTGCGTCTACGGCATGGAGAGCCCCGGCGGCTACCAGCTCATCGGCCGCACCGTCCCCGTCTGGGGCGGACTGCGCCCACCCCGCTCCTTCGCGGACGGCCGGCCCTGGCTGCTGCGCTTCTTCGACCGCATCGTCTGGCACCCGGTGAGCCCGGAGGAACTCCTCGACGTCCGCGCCGACCTGGCCGCCGGGCGCACCGCCCTGGACATCCGGCCCGGCACCTTCTCGCTCGGCGAGCACGAGCGGTTCCTGCACGAGAACGCCGACAGCATCGAGGCCTTCCGCAGCCGCCAGGCGGCCGCCTTCGAGGCGGAGCGCCGGGCGTGGGAGAAGGCGGGCGAGTTCGCGCCGCGCGAGGCACCCGACGCGGTCGTCCAGGACGCCGCCGCCCTGGCCCTCGAACCGGGCAGCACCCTGGTCGAGGCACCGCTCAGTTCGACGGTGTGGAAGATCGAGGCCCAGCCGGGGGCCCGGGTCGTACCCGGCCAGCCGCTGCTGGTGCTGGAGGCCATGAAGATGGAGGTGGTGGTCCGGGCCCCCGCCGGCGGCGTCGTCGCCGACGTCCTCGTCACCCCCGGCCAGCAGATCGACGCCGCCACCCCGCTGGCCGTCGTCAGGGAAGCCGTCGCAGCGACCGTCATGGAATCCGCCGTAGAGCCCCTCGTAGGGACCGTCGAAGAAGAGGTGTCCGCATGACCCAGGCCCCGACCGTCAGCTGCGCCGAGCGCGTCATCGACGCCTACCGGCGCATCGCCGAAGCCGACCGGCCCGAAGTCTGGATCACCCTGCGCCCGGAGACCGACGTCCTGCTGCAGGCCCGCGAGCTGGACCGGCGCATCGCCGCCGGGGCCGAACTGCCGTTGGCCGGAACGCTGGTGGCCGTCAAGGACAACATCGACGTGGCCGGCCTGCCCACCACCGCCGGCTGCCCCGACTACGCCTGCACACCGGGCAGCTCGGCGCCCGCCGTGCAACGGCTGGTGGACGCGGGCGCACTCGTCCTCGGCAAGACGAACCTGGACCAGTTCGCCACCGGCCTGGTCGGCACCCGCAGCCCGTACGGCCCCGTCCGCAACGCGCTGCGCCCCGAGAAGATCTCCGGCGGCTCCAGCTCCGGATCGGCGGTCGCCGTCGCCCTGGGCATCGCCGACATCGCCCTCGGCACCGACACCGCCGGCTCCGGCCGGGTCCCCGCCGCCCTCAACGGCATCGTCGGCGTCAAGCCGACCCTCGGGCTCGTCCCCACCACCGGAGTCGTCCCCGCCGCCCGCTCCTACGACGCCGTCACCGTCTTCGCCCGTACCCTCACCGAGGCCCAGCGGGCCCTGGCCGTCATGATCGGCCCCGACGGGAGCGACCCGCTCAGCCGCAGCTGGCCGGACGACGTCCGCCTGTCGGCCCCGGAGCACCCACGCGTCGCGATCCCCGGGGACGCGGACCTCGCGCCGCTCTCGCCGCAGGCACGGGCCGCGTTCCACACGGCCGTCAAGCACCTGGAGGCGACCGGCGCCGAGGCCACTGTCATCGACGTCTCCCCGCTGCTGCAGGCGGCACGACTCCTCTACGACGGCGCCCTCGTCGCCGAACGCTACGCCGCGGTGGGCGAGTTCATCGCCCGTGACCCGTCGGCCGCCGACCCCACCGTGGCCGGGATCGTCCTCGCCGCCGCCGACCTACCCGCCCACGCCCTGGCCACCGACCGGGAGCGCCTCGACGGGTACAAGGTGACCGCCCGCCGGCTGCTGTCCGGCTACGACGCGCTGCTCCTGCCGACCACCACCGAGCACCCCGACATCGCCGCCGTCCGGGCCGACCCCGTCACCGTCAACTCCCGCCTGGGCACCTACACCAACTTCGTCAACCTGCTCGACCTCGCCGCCGTCGCCGTCCCGGCCGGCGAGGCCGACGGCAGCCCCTTCGGCGTCAGCGTCATCACCCGCGCCTTCGAGGACCAGCCCGCCCTCGACATCGCCGCCCGCCTCACCGGCGAACAGCACCCGACTCCCTTGCCCGGCACGGGAATCGACCTCGCCGTCTTCGGCGCCCACCTGCGCGGCCAGCCCCTCAACCGGCAGCTGACCGACACCGGCGCGCGCTACGCGGGCGAGGTCACCACGGCCGCCGCCTACCGCCTCACCGCGCTGACCACCGAGCCGCCGAAGCCCGGCCTCGTCCGGGTCGGCCCGGGCGCCGGAGGCCCGATCACCGGGGAACGCTGGACCCTCTCCCCCGCCGCCCTCGGCCGTTTCCTGGCCGCCCTGCCCGCTCCGATGTCCCTGGGGCGGATCGAACTCGCGGACGGCAGCTGGGTGTTGGGCTTCCAGTGCGACCCGCACGCGGCGTCCACCGGGACGGACATCACCCACCACGGCGGCTGGCGCGGCTACCTCGCGACCATCGCGTCCTGATCGTTCCCGGGCAGGGGATCCGCATGACCGGAGCAACCTCGCCTGCCCCAAACCGGGCCGTGACCGTGCTGCTGTCACCACTCGCCCAGGTCATCGCGGCCCATCGGGCTCGGGATCGAGGTGGAGCACCTGTGGCCGGGCAGCGCCGGGGTCGGCGAGGCGCCCACCCGCTCCGGTGCGGGTCACACCGCCCCTGCTCGCGCGAACCACACGTGATCTCCGCAGAAGCCTCGCACAAGGCCGTGTCGCGGGCGGAGCGGATCTGCGTAGGATCCGCAGACCACCCGTCGCGGCACGCGGGCACCTACGGAAGATCGAATGAGTTACTGCACGCTCTGCCAACGGCACCTCAACGGCGCCCTCTCCTGCCCCGGCTGCGGACGGCCCGCGGAAGCGCCCCCGCAGCAGGCACCGGACCGCCCGGTCGCGCCCCCGGCCGCCGCGGCCCCCGCGCCCCGGCGGGCCCGGCGGCGGACGAAGCGACGGCGCGGCGCCCTGCTCGGCCTGGTCGCACTCGGCGTGGTGGCGGGCGGACTGACCACCGCGGTGGTGGCCTTCGGTGAGGGCGACGGCTCGGCCGTCCCGCTCCCGTCGGACGGGACGACGGCGTCCGCATCGAGCGCCGCGCCGTCCGCGCGCGGAACTGTGAGCGCTCCCACGACGGCGACGGCCGCGCCCGGCACGCCGAGTGCCCCGGCGCAGCCGTCGGCCACCAGCGCCCGACCCAGCGCATCGAGGACTTCCGCGGCTCCGTCACGCCCGGCCGCGTCGACCGAGCCGCCCGCGCCCCAGCCCGCGCCGCCCACCACGGCGCCGCCCACCCGGCCCGCACCCAGCCCGACCGCGCCCGCTCCCGCCCCCACACCGACGGCGACCTGCAAGCCGATCCTCTTCTGGTGCGCCTGACCCTTCGGGCCCGGTCGGCGGCCACGGCGGTGGGAAGGGGCCCCCCCCCGGCCCGGGCCGGTACACCCCCCGCAACCCGGAACGACCCGGGGCCAGGGACTTATAAAAAACAAAAGCGACCCCCCGATTAAGGATTGTTGTAGA
>NZ_JBHWIV010000066.1:0-45871 GCF_042731675.1 Kitasatospora sp. NPDC059827
CGGAACTGCAACGGGGCTGGCCCGGGGGGGGGCCAACCTACCCGCCGGGCGCCTGCCCACCCCCGCTCGGCGACGAGGCCCGCCGCACCTCACGTGCGGCGGGCCCCAGCCGCTCCCCCCGCCCCCTGCCCCCGGAAACCCCCGGTCCAGTGCCCCGATCTCGCACCCGGTCAGCTGCTGGGAGGCCCGACCGGGCCGTTCGTGCCGCCCGGCCCACCGGGGCCGCCCGGCGAACGCAGCGTCTCCAATCGGTGCCGGTACTCCTCCGCGTCGATCTCGCCCCGCGCGAACCGGTCCGCGAGCACCTGCTCCGGGGTCGGGCCGTGCCCCCAGCCATGCGGTCCACCGGGACCGGCACCCGTGACCCCCGTGCCGCCCGGTCCGTGCGGGACCGGCTGCCGCGAGCGCGAGACGTAGCGGAACAGGGCGACGGCCAGGAGCACCAGCACCGCCAGGACGAGCAGCGAGACGATCGCCATCAAGGCGATGCCCCAACCGCCCGGACCGTGGCCGGGCCCGTAGCCGTGCCAATGCCAGTGCCTCATCAGGTCCTCCTCCTCCGACCCTGCGGGCCCGCCGAGGTGATCGACGCCGTGACCACCGGGGCGTCGTACGGCCTGAGCTGCCGCGCTGCCCGGGATGACCAGCGCCTTACCACCATCGTGCGCCCGCGACGGGTCAAAGCGTCGTGAAGAAAGCCTGAGAAAACGTTCCTGCGGAACCGGCCCCGCGCACCGGGGTAGCGTTTCCGTCCATGAACCACCATCCGCCCGACGACCGCCGCTCCCCCGAGCAACTGGTCGCGGCCGGGGAGCTCCGCCGCACCACCGACGGGCATCCCCACCCGGCGCTCAACCACTCGCCGATCTCCTACGTCGCCACCGCGCTCTGGACCGAGCTCGCCGCCCTGGCGATCGCCCCCACCGCGGCCGAGGCCACCGCCGCCGCCCTGCTCCGCGCGCTCGCCGACCGAGCCGTGGACGCCGCCCTGGCCCCCGGCAACGAACGCGCCCCGCGTGACGACCTCTACGTCACCGACCCGGCGCACATCGGCACCCACCGCCGCGCAGTCTGGTTCCACCGCTTCGGACCGGGCGGCCCGATCACCGCCACCTTCGCACCGTAGCGGCGGTGCGGCGGTGCGGCGGACGGCACCGGCGCACCGGACAGCGCGAGCGCCCCCGACAGTTCGAGCACTCCCGACGGCGACGGCCCGGGCCCGCCGGGCCGCTCAGCGTTCCACCGTCAGGCTCTCGCAGGCCCAGCTCAGCCGGTCCGGCCCGTCGAACGGGGGCCGGGCGTGGTACGTCCCGTCCGCCACCGACATGTTGACGATCAGGTAGGCGTGCCAGCCGGACCCGACCCCGTGCAGGTCCGCGTAGACCAGTTCGTCCTCGACGTACCAGTCCACCGAGTGTGCGCCGAGCACCACCCGCAGGCCGATGCTCGCCCCCGGGCCGACCCCGACGCCGCCGCCGTGCCAGTAACGGAAGCCGCCCCGCACGTGGTTGGAGATCTCCAGCAGGTCCGGGTTGTCCGGGTGGTACTCGAAGAGGTCGACCTCGTTGCCGCCGTCCCGCCAGGTCCAGATCGCCGGCCAGGCGCCCAGCTGGACGGGCAGCGTCACCTGCGCCGACAGGACGTCCCCGGTGCGGACCTGGAAGCCCTCCGGACTGCCCTCGGTGGTCAGCAGGTTGCACGTCCACAGCCCGCCGGTGCGCCGCCGCACGGCGGTGAACTCCCCACCGGGGCAGTAGTCGTGACTCAGGTAGTCGAGCTTGTGGTCGCTCCGGTTGGTCGGCCCCATCCGGGGGTATGCGCTGCTGCGCCCGGCGACCCACTGCCCGGTCGAAGTGAAGTCCGCGTCGAACACGACCGCCACGGCCGCCTCCCCAGTACTCCGTCGCCCCGGCAGTCCGAACCGCCGGGCACACAGAGTGAGTTACCCGATACGCTCCGCAGTATGCGAAGCAAATCGCCGGGAGTCCGACCGGGGCACCACCCCGGGGCGGGTGCCCCGCCGATCAGCCGACCGACGCGGTGGCACCCCCGGCCCGGAGCCGGTCGGTCACCGAGACCACCCCGTCCACCGAGCGGCAGAGGTTCAGCACGATCGGCACCAGGTGCGCCTCGGGCACGCTGCCGCTGAGCACCACCCGCCCCTGGTCGACCTCCACCCCGATCTCCGCCGGGCTCACCCCGTCGATCCGCCCGAGCACCTCCTCGACGATCTCCCGCCGGATCACCCGGTCCTCGCGCAGGAACACCCGCAGCAGGTCGCCGCGGCTCACCATGCCGATGACCCGCCCCTCCTCGTCCAGCACCGGCAGCCGCTTGAGCCCGTGCCGGCTCATCTGCCGGGCCGCCGCGACCACGCTGGTGCCGGGCGTGGTGCAGACGGGCTGCGCCGTCATCAGCTCCGCCGCCGTGACCTCGCCGCCCGGCCCGGCCTTCGCCGACTCGGGCGCGGGGAGCAGGCTGCCCGGGTCCTCCTGCGCCGCCAGCGTGCGCAGCAGATCCGCCTCCGACACCACGCCCAGCGGCCGCCCGTCCGGGTCCACCACCGGCACCCCGGTGATGTCGTACTCGGTCAGCAGCGCGACGATCTCCCGGAAGCCGGTCTCGGGCGCGATCCGGACCACGGGGCTGGTCATCACAGATTCGACGGTGGCATGCCGCACGCCGGTTCACCTCGTCCAACGATGCTGGTCCGATCGGGCACGGATCGTCCCGGCCGGTACCGGCAGCATGGCCCCCGGCCGGGCGGAGCGCCAGGGGCCAAGGGGCCGAACGGGTGGGACCAAGGGCCCTGACCTGCGAACACACCTCCGACACGGGACACTGCCGGGCTGCCGCGGGGCACCGGAGCCCGCCGACGGGCCCGGTCCGAGGATCCGACGGGTCGGACGCCTCGGACGGCGCGCGGCGGCCCGCCGCACACCCCGAACGGCGCAACCATCACATGATCGACTCGTTGGACCGTCCACCACGACAGCGATCGGCACCGGGAGGGCCCGTTGGCAGCACGGACGGTGGGCGCGGAACCGGCACCCCGGGGCGTCCCGGCGCGCCCGGTGGCGGAGGCCGAGGCCGCGCTGGTGCACCACTACCGCAGGCTGGTCCGGCTCGCCTACCTGGCCCTGCCCGCCGACCGGGACCGGCACAGCCGGGTGCTCGCCGCGCACGCGGCCGTCCAGCGCGCCCTGCCGTTCCGCTGGACCCGCCGCACCGCCCCTGCCCCTGCCTCCACACCTCCCCCTCCCCCGATTCCCGCCTCCGCCGAGCCGGCCGGCAGCGCGCCGACGACCGCCGGCACCGACCCCGACCCGGTGTACGCAGCGCTGCGCCTACGGGTGCTGCGCACCGCCCTGCGCCCGCGCCCGGCCGCGCGGCTGCTGGCGCCCCGGGTCTGGGGCCTGCGGCTGTTCACCCCGCACGGCGGCGAGCGGGACGCGGCACTGGACCACGCGCTCGCCGCCCTGGACGCCCCGGCCCGGGCCGCCTTCGCCCTGCACGCGGTCGAGGGGCTGGACGGCCCGGAGGCGCTGGAGGTGCTGCGCTCCGCCGGGGTGGAGCGGCCCACCGAGGCGCTCGCGGCGGCCGCCGAAGTCCCAGCCGGGCCCGAGGACGAGCCGCTCGCCTTCGACCCGTGCGCCGTCCGGGTCCAGCCCACCGACCTGCTGCGCCGCCGCCGTACGCTCACCGCCGCGCTGGCGGTCGGGGTGCTCGGGCTGACCACGACGGCCGCGGTGCTGGGCGGCGGCTCCGCCCCGGCGAGCAGCGCCCCGCGGTCGGCCCAGCGGCCCCCGGGCGCCGTCACCGACCCGGCCCGGCTGGTCCGGGTCGCGCCGGACGCCTGGCAGCACACCGCGCGGATCGACTTCACCGCCTGGCCCGCCCGCGGCGACCGGCGCGCGGACGCGGCCCTGCTCGGCCGGGCCCTGGCCGCCTGGGCCCAGCCGGGCCCGCAGACCCGGGCCGAGCCGGGTACGGACACCGCCCCGCCCGACACTCCGCCGCAGCTGCTGTACGCCGGGACGGTCGACGGCACCGGCGTGGCCGTGCTGTACGACGGCCGCCGGATCGCCCGCTGGACCGACGGGCACGACGGCGGGCTCGACCTGGCACGGGCCGACGACTCCGACGTGACCACGGCGGGCGCGGTGGTGCTGAGCCGCCGGGGCACCGCCCTGCGCTACCTGCTGGCGCCCTGGGTGGACACCGCCGAGACCCGCCGGATCGACCAGCCCGACAGCGCCGCCCGCCCGCTGGACCACCCCGACGGGGTCACCCCGGCCGCGCCGGGCGGCGGGCTCGCGGACTGCCGGGGCGCCACCGTGCTCCAGCTGCGCTCCTCCTCGGTGATCGCCGAGAAGCACGCCTTCCTGCTGGCCGACCTCGGCGGCCTCGTCCCGGCCCACCTCACCTACACCCCGCCGCCGGACCGCACCCAGCCCGCCCGCTCGCCGCGCGAGTCCACCGGCCAGGACGCCCTGGTGGCCTGGGCGCGGGCCGGGTGCGCCGTGCCGGACGGCACACCGGGCGTCAAGCAGCTCAACCTGTGGGCCTTCGCGGTGCAGCCGCTGCCGCAGAACGCCGGCGCGGCCGCCTGGTACTGCCTGCGCGCCGACCGCTGGACGGGCGAGGGCAGCGCCGCCACCGCCGTGCTGCTGCCGGCCGCCCGGGGCCCGCAGCGCACCGGCGGCGGGCCGGGCCGCGGGTGCAGCCGGTTCGAGCAGGACACCGTCGCCTGGGCCTGGTGGCACTCCCCGCAGGGCGCGGACTACCTGCTCGCGGCGGGCAGCCGGCGGGTCACCCGGCTGACCGTCAAGGGCCCGGACTGGTCGGCCGACCGGCCGACCCCGGACCACACCCTCGCCGTCGAACGGCCCGCCCGGGGCACCGTCCAGGTCGAGGCACTGCTCGACAACGGCAACCGGATCACCCCGCCGCACTGAACCGCCCCGCCAACAGCGCCCCGTAGTCCGGCAGTTCGACGCTCGACACCTGCTTGCCCAACTCCAGCATCCGGTTCAGCACCCACCGCCGGTTGAGCAGCCCGTTGCGCAGCCGCAGCCCGGCCGCGGTGCGCGGCGCCAGGAACGGGCCGGTCCGGTCCCCACCCTTCTGGCAGCCCCGGGCGTAGTCGCGCAGCAGCCCCTCGTACCGGGCGAAGGCGGCCCGGTGGTCGCCGCGGGCCAGCGCCAGCTCGCCCGCCAGGACGTACGCGGCCACCACCGCCGTGCCGGTGCCCATCCCGCCGATGGTGGCCCCGCAGGCGGCGTCGCCGAGCAGAGCGATCCGGCCGGTGGACCAGGCGGGGACGTCGGCGCGGCTGATCGAGTCGAAGTACGGCTCGGGCGCCTCGTCCAGGCTCCGCAGCAGTTCCGGAACCTTCCAGCCGAGGCCGGCGAAGGCGGTGCGGACCAGTTCCTTTTGCTGTCGGGTGTCGTGGCGGTCGTAGCGCAGTTCGGGCGAGGCGAACAGGCAGAAGGCGCCCGCCCGGTCCGGGTCGCGCGGGTCGGCGCCGACGGACATCAGCCGGCCGGGGACGTTCAGGGCCGTCCCGCCCGCCGGCAGCGCGCCACCGGCGGGCAGCTGCCAGGTCGCCGCGTAGTAACCGAGGTGACGGACGAACCGCTGCTCGGGCCCGAAGGCGAGCCGCCGGACGGTGGAGTGCAGCCCGTCGGCACCGATCACCAGGTCGAACTCGCGCGGCGCGGCCCGCCGGAAGGCGACCCGCACCCCGGCCGCCGTCTGCTCCAGGGCCTCGACGGAGTCGCCGAAGACGTACTCGGCGCGGGCTCCGCTGTGCCGGTGCAGCACCTGGGCCAGTTCTCCGCGCGGTATCTCCAGCTCGCCGCCCGCGAAGTCGGCGGGCAGGTGCAGCAGTCGGCGCCCGTCCTGGTCGACGAAGGTGATCGGGCTGCCGCCGGTGTCCAGGGCGCGCAGTTCCTCCAGCACGCCCATGCGCTCCAGCACGCCGAGGTGGGTGTGCCCGCGGAAGTCGACATTCTGCCCGCCGCCGCGCAGCGCCGGGGCGAGTTCGACCACGGTGACGTCGAAACCGTACCGGCCCAACCAGTGGGCCAGGGCGGGGCCGGCGATGCTCGCGCCCGAGATCAGCACGCTGGTGCGCGCGGAAGCACTCACGGGAACCACTCCGTTCGAGGATCCGACAACTGTGTCCTTGGGACACAGTTCATTGCTGTGTACGGTAGACACAGTTGGCGCGGACGGGCAACCCCCGGGACGGGAGCAGGCGATGGGCGAGGCGGCGAACGACACGGTGCGGCTGCTCTGGGAACAGCCCGCACGGCCGACCCGCGGGCCGAAGCCGGCCCTCAGCCTGGAGCGGATCGCCACCGCGGGCGTCGAGGTCGCGGACGCCGAAGGACTGGGCGCCGTCTCCATGCAGAAGGTGGCCGGACTGTTGGACTTCACCAAGATGTCGCTCTACCGGTACGTCCCCGGCAAGGCCGAACTCGTCGCGCTGATGGTCGAGTCGGCCTTCGGCGAGCCGCCCGGGGTCGTCGGCGCACCGGACTGGCGCGAGCAACTCACCGCCTGGGCACGCCACTTGTCCGAGGCCATCGCCCGGCACCCGTGGCTGTTGGACGCCACCCTCGGCCCCCGCGTCCCCGGCCCGCGGGAACTCGCCTGGCTGGAAAGGGTGGTGGCCGCCCTCGACGGCCACGGGCTGACCGGCGCCGAGCGGATGGACGCCGCCGTCCTGCTCGCCGGACACGTGCGCACCATCGCCGAACAGGCCCGCGCGGTGGGACCGGACGGCTCCCCCGAGGCCGAACTCCTCGCCGCCCTCGGCACGGTGGTCCACCGGCACGCCGACCGCTACCCCGCCGTGGCCGCCGCGATGGCCGACCCGGACGGCCGCGACCAGGCCCTGGACTTCGGCCTGGCCCGCATCCTGGACGGTCTGGCCGCCCTGATCGACCGGCGCACCGGCCCGTAACCCACCACGTCGGCCGAAAACCCGTCGAACCCGGGCCGCGCAGGCGGCTAGCATCCGCTCCCATGGCGATGTTCGTGCACCTGACGGCCGCGGCGAACACGCCGCGCATCCGCCGCGCCGGGATCCGGGCCGACAGCCGGGGCCAGGGCGGGGTGCGCGGGGTGTACTGCTTCCCCGTGCTGCCCTCCTACACCCTGACCCACCAGTGGCTGCGCGAACTCGCCCGGTTCGGGCCGAAGGGTGCGCTGTCCGCGGTGCACGTCCGGCTGGACGACGCGCAGGAGGTGCTGGTCGGGCACTACCGCGACCGCGCCAAGGGCGCCCAGCAGTGGCTGACCGCCGCCGAGGCGGTCGCCCGGGTCGCCGCCCAGCCCGACCCGCGCGGCTGGGAGGTGGTGGTGCCGCGGGCGATCAGCACGCGCGAGGTGCACCGGATCCGCGCCGTGCCGCAGGTGGCCGGCTGGCGCTACGTCCCCGACGCCCACGGCACCCGCCCCTGCACCTGCTTCGGCTGCCGGATCCGCGGCGAGTACGGCGGCCGACGTCTGCGCGAACGCCACCCGCACCCGCTGGACGGGCCGCCACCGCCCGTCCCCGTCCTGCTCGCCCGGATCGAGGCCGCGGGCGACCCCGGCGATCCGGCCGCCCTGCGGGACGCCCTGCACTGGTTCGGCCTGCGCCGCCGCGGCCCGGTGGACCACCTCACCCGGCTGGCCGCCCACCCCGACCCGACCGTCCGCCGCGACCTGGTCTGGGCGGTCCAGGGCTGGTCGACGCCCGGCGTCGCCGAACTGCTGGACCTCCTCGCCGAGGACCCGCACCCGGACGTCCGCGAGGCCGTCGCGGACGTCCGGGAGCCCTGAGGCCCCTGGCCGCCTACCTGTCGGCCCGGGGCACCCGCCCGTGAGTCCGGGTCGGTCCGCGCCAGGAGCTGCGAGGTTCCCCGCCGACGTGCCCGTTCGGCGGAACCGGGTGATCATGGGACGAACCGCGTCTTCGACGACACGGCGCGCCGGTCCACTCCGGCGGCGCCCGGAAGGTGGACCGCGATGTTCCAGCTCCTGTGGATTCTGCTCATCGGCTTCGTGCTCGGTGTACTCGCCAAGCTGATCCTGCGCGGGCCGCAGTCGATCCCCTGGTGGCTGACCATGCTCCTCGGCGCCGCCGGGGCCTGGCTCGGCAACGCCGTCTCCGGCTGGATCGGCGTGCGCCACACCTCCGGCATCGACTGGATCCGTCACATCCTCCAACTCGGCTTCGCCGTGGCCCTGGTGGCCATCGTCGCCCCGGCCTGGTCCAAGAACCGCACCTCCCGCTGACCACCCGCCGCGCCCGGCACGCGCCCGCCCGCTCAGCCCACGTGCACGGCGGGGCGGCGGGTGCGGTCGGGTTCGGCCTCGCGGAGGACTTCGCGGGTGACCGGGGCGATCTCGCCCTGGCCGAACAGGAAGAACCTCAGGAACTGGGCGAAGGGGTTGCCCTCGGTCCACTCGAAGTAGATGTGCGGCTGCTGCCCGGTCAGGTCGCGCACCTGGAGCAGCAGGGCGGCCAGCGCGTTGGGGACGCTGGAGCTCTGCAGCGAGAGCACCCGGTAGCGGTCGTGCAGCACTTCGCCGCGGACGGTCAGTTCGGCCTCGAAGTCGGACGGGTCGAGCACGGTGACCTCGACGAAGACCAGGTCGTCCTCCGGCGGGATGTCGTTGTCCCGGCGGATCTGGTGGACCTTGTCGCGGTACTCGGCGAGGTCCCGGCTGTTCGGCTCGTTGGCGATCAGGCGCAGCGGGCGGTACGTGTAGTCCCGGACGAACCGCTCGGCGACGTCGTCCAGGACCACGTCGGTGACGCGCAGTTCGAAGGCGCGCTTGAGCCGGGAGAGGAAGGACACCAGCATGATGCCGGCGATGAAGCAGGCGCCGATCTTGACGCCGTCCGGGCGCTCGGCGATGTTCACGGCCGTGGTGTAGAGGAACACGGCGGCGATCACCGCGAAGGTGACGGTCCAGTGCCGCTCCCCGGCCTTGCGGGCGGCGATGGTGACGGCGACTGCGGCGGAGCTGATCAGCACCAGGACGCCGGTCGCGTAGGCGCCGCCCTGGGAGTCGACGTTGGCGTCGAAGATCCAGGTGACCAGGAAGGCGATCAGGGTCAGCACGATGACCGTCGGCCGCACCGCCCGGGCCCAGTGCGGGGCCATGCCGTAGCGGGGCAGGTAGCGGGGCATCAGGTTGAGCAGTCCGGCCATGGCGGAGGCGCCGGCGAACCAGAGGATGGCGATGGTGGACAGGTCGTAGACGCTGCCGAAGGTGCTGCCCAGGTTCTCGTGGGCGAGGTAGGCGAGGGCCCGGCCGTTGGCCGGGCCGCCGGTCTTGAAGGCGTCCTTGGGGATGAGCAGCGTGGTGATGATGCTGGTGGAGATCAGGAAGGCGCTCATGATCACGGCGGCGGTGGTGAGCAGGTGCCGGGCGCCGCGGATGCGGCCGGTGGGCTTCTCCTCGGTGTCGTCCGGGTCGCCCTCGATGAGCGGCATCACGGCGACGCCGGTCTCGAAGCCGGACAGGCCGAGGGCCAGTTTGGGGAAGACGATGAGGGCGACGCCGATCATCGCGAAGGCGTTGCCGTGCTCGGCGGTGAGGGCGTCGGTCCAGTCGCCGAACAGGTGCGGTTCCTTGAACACGTGCCAGAGGCCGTTGGCCACCACGACGACGTTGAGCGCGAGGTAGACGACGACCAGGACGACGGCCAGGCCGATGGCCTCGCTGAACCCCTTGAGGAAGACCGCGCCGAGCAGGGCCACCAGGATCAGGGTGAGCATCACCTGCTTGCCGGACAGGGCGCTGTGCAGGTGCGGGTTCTCGATCAGGTGGGCGGTCGCGTCGGCGGCCGACAGGGTGATGGTGATCATGAAGTCGGTGGCGGCGAAGCCGAGCAGGGTGAGCACGAAGAGCTTGCCCTGCCAGAACGACAGCAGCCGTTCCAGCATCGCGATCGAGCCCTGGCCGTGCGGGCTCTCCTGGGCGACCCGCCGGTAGACCGGCAGGGCGCCGAACAGGGTGACCAGCACCAGGACGACGGTGGCGATCGGTGACAGCAGGCCGGCCGCGAGGGCGGCGATGCCGGGTTGGTAGCCGAGGGTGGAGAAGTAGTCCAGGCCGGTCAGGCACATCACCCGCCACCAGCGCGTGCCCTTCTCGGCGGGCGCCTCCACGTGCGGGCCGGGGTGCTGCTTGGCCATGTCCGAGAGGCCTTCGAGCATCCACGCCCGGAACCTCGTGCCCGGCGTCGAAGGCGCCGTTCCCGGTTCGGCCGAACCCGAGGAGACCACGTACACCCCTGTCCACGACTTCGGCCGGCCGCCGCACGGTTCCGGACCCCCAAAGGCCGCCGGACGGCGGGCCCGGGCCAGGCTAGGGGACCGGGCCGGAGCGGCCGGGCAGCCTCGCGGCCCAACACGCCGGGGTGCGCCCGGACGGCCCTGCCGGCCTACGGCCGGCCCCCGGCCGTGCCCGGCGCCAGCGGCGCGGCGGTGCCCGGTGTCTCCTCGAACGGGGTAGACATGTCCGCGCGCGTTGACTCAGTGGATTGACCCATCGGGTTGACCCACCGGATCGACCCACGGAGTTGACGCGCCCAGGGGTACGGCGACGGACGGCAGGGAGACAGCGGTGACGGAACCGACTCGGCGGAGGATCCTCGGCCTGGGCCTGATGGCGGCCGCCGTCACCTCCTGCGGCGCCCAGCGCTCCGACGCCGCCGCCCACCCCACACCCGACGCCCCGGGCACCCCCGGCCCGGCGGACCCCTCCGGCGCCCGGCACGCCGGGCCCGCGGACGCCGCCCCGGACGAGCAGTCGCTGCCCGGCGACGCCGACTGGCAGATCACCGACCCCGGCGCGCCCGGCGCCGTCGAGGGCTTCGCCGACCGGGTCAGCGTGCTGCCCGGCGAGAGCTTCGGCCTGCACGTCTCCACCGCGGCCGCCGCCTTCACCGTCTCCGCGTACCGGATGGGCTGGTACGGCGGTGCCCGGGGCCGGCTGGTCTGGCGCCGCGCGCACGTCCCCGGCGGCAAGCAGGCCGCCCCGCACGTCGACCCGGCCACCCGCACCGTGCTGACCGGCTGGCAGCGCACCCTCGCCGTGGACACCGCCGGCTGGCCCGAGGGCGCCTACCTGCTGCGGCTGGACGCCGAGGACGGCTCCGGCCGCAGCTACGTCCCGCTCACCGTCCGCTCCGCGAGCACCGCCGGAAGAACCGTGGTGATGGGCGCCCCGGCCACCTGGCAGGCCTACAACGAGTGGGGCGGCTACAGCCTCTACAACGGCCCGACCGGCACCCTGGCCACCCGCTCGCTGCGGGTCGTCCTCGACCGGCCGCACGACTACGACCACGGCGCCGGGCGCTTCCTGGTCTACGAGGCGCCGCTGATCGCCCTGGCCGAGCGGCTCGGGCTGCCGCTGGCGTACACCACCGGGATCGACGTGGCCCGCGAGCCGGGCCTGCTGCACGGTGCGAGCGCCCTGCTCTCGCTGGGCCACGACGAGTACTGGTCCCCCGAGCAGCGCGCCCACGTGACGGCGGCCCGCGACGCCGGGACGAACCTGGTGATCCTGGGCGCGAACTGCTGCTTCCGCCGGGTCCGCTTCGAGCCCGGCGAGCTCGGGCCGGACCGCACCGTGGTCTGCTACAAGGACGCCTGGGCGCAGGACCCGGGCCACCAGGCGGGCGCCCCGGCGACCACCGACTTCCGCACCGGCCCGGGCGCCGACCCGGAGAGCTCCCTGCTCGGCGTGATCTACGACGGCTACCCGGTGGACGCCCCGTACGTGGTCACCTCGCCGGAGCACTGGGCCTTCGAGGGGACGGGCGTGACGGCCGGGTCGTCCTTCCCGCACCTGGTCGGCGTCGAGTACGACCGGGTCGACACCGCCTTCCCCACCCCGCGCCCGATCGAGGTGATCGCCCACTCCCCCGTGGTCTGCGAGGGCCGGCGCTCCCACTCCGACACCGCCTACTACACCGTGCCCGGCGGCGCGGGCGTCTTCGCCACCGGCACGATGCGCTGGGTGGAGGCCCTGGACGCCCACGGCAGCGGCGTGCACGGCATCGACGCCCACGCCGGGGACGTGGTCCGCAAGGTCACCGAGAACGTCCTGCGCCTCTTCGCCGCCGGCCCGGCGGGCCGCACCCACCCCGCCCGCGACAACCTCGCCACCGTCTACGGCACGGCGTAGGACGTGCCCCGCGGTCCATCGTGATCGAACCGGCCCACGACCCCGGCCCGCAGGCTCCGCCCTGCCGCCCCCGGGCGGGAAGGGGCCGTCGCCCCGGCTACACTCGCACGATCTGACAGCAGCGAAGGTCGTCCAGGACAACCGACCGGTGCGGCACGGGGTGCCGGCCGGCGAGGGCACGAGGGAAACAGAACATGGTCGAGGCCTCCCCGAAGGTCGTTGTCGTCGTCCCCACGTACAACGAGCGGGAGAACCTTCCGGTCCTCGCCGGGCTCCTCACGGACCTCGCGGTGCCGAACCTGCACCTGCTGGTGGTCGACGACAACTCCCCCGACGGCACCGGCGAGATCGCCGACAAGCTCGCCGCCGACTCCGCGGGCACCGTCGGCGTGCTGCACCGCACCGAGAAGGACGGCCTCGGCCGCGCCTACCTGGCCGGGATGGCCCGGGCGCTGGACGAGGGCGCCGACGTCGTGGTCCAGATGGACGCCGACCTCTCGCACCCGGCCTCCGCGATACCCGCGATGGTGAGCACCCTGCTCGCCGACGAGGGCACCGCCGTGGTGCTCGGCTCCCGCTACGTACCCGGCGGTTCGACCGCCGCGGAGTGGCCCTGGCACCGCAAGGCGCTCTCCGCCTGGGCCAACTTCTACGTCAACGCGATCCTCGGCCTGGGCGTCCGGGACGCCACCGCGGGCTTCAAGGCCTGGCGGGCGAGCGCCCTGCGGGCCATCGACCTGCCGACCGTGCAGAGCAACGGGTACTCGTTCCAGGTCGAGATGAACTACCGGGCGGTCCAGCACGGGCTGGCCATCCGCGAGGTGCCGATCCGCTTCGAGGAGCGGATCGAGGGTGCCTCCAAGATGAGCATCGGGGTGCAGGTGGAGTCCGCGCTCGCGCCCTGGAAGCTGCGCTTCAACCGCGAGGGCCAGGGGGCCTGAACGAGTAGTCCCGGCCGCGGCGGGCGATGCGGACGGCTGGTGCGGGGAACAAGGCCGTCATGGCCCTTCTCCCGGAGTCCCTGACGACCCTGGTCCGCCGCGCCGCCCGGGACCCGTTCGCCGTCCAGACGCTGCGGGCCACCGTGGCCGCCACCCTGTCGTACGCGGTGGCCACCCGGCTCAGCAGCGAGCCCGCGCCGCTGACGGCACCGCTCACCGCGCTGCTGGTGGTCCAGGTCACCGTCTACTCGACGCTCAAGACCAGCGTCCGCCGGGTGGTCTCGGTGGTGGTCGGGGTGCTGATCGCGATCGGGTTCAGTGCCGTGGTCGGGCTCTCCTGGTGGAGCCTCGGGCTGATCATCCTGGCCTCCCTGGTGATCGGGCGCTACGTCCGGGTCGAGGAGTTCGTCCAGGAGGTCGCGATCAGCGCGATGCTGATCCTCGGCGTCACCAAACTGACCTCCCAGGCCTGGGACCGGGTGCTGGAGACGCTGATCGGCGCGGCCGTCGGCCTGCTGTTCAACCTGCTGTTCGCCCCGCCGGTCTGGGTGGACACCGCCGGCGAGTCGATCGAGGACCTGGCCCGGCGGGCCCGTCAGCTGCTGGTCGACATCTCCGAGCAGCTGGGCCGCCCCACCCCGGTGGCCCGGGCCGCCGAGCGGCTGCACGAGGCCCGGCGGCTCGACCAGGCGATCGCGGACGTGGACGCGGCGCTGCGCCAGGCCGAGGACAGCCTGCGCCTCAATCCCCGGATCAGCGAGGGCCTGCTCTCCCGGCTGGTGCTGCGCACCGGGCTGGACACCCTGGAGATCTGCGTGGTGGTGATCCGGGTGCTGGCCCGCTCGGTGACCGACCTGGCCAAGCGGCGCGGGCCGTCGGAGCGGCTGTTCCCGCCGGAGGTCGCGGTCGGGCTGGAGGAGCTGCTGGCGCACGTCGGCGGGGCGATGGTCAGCTTCGCGGTGCTGGTCACCACCCAGGTGAGCCGCAACGCCGAGGAGGCGGAGGAGCGGCTGACCGCCGAGCTGGCGGCGGCCTGGACATGCCGGGAGAACGTCGCCCAGGTCCTGCTGCGCAAGGTCCAGCAGCACCCGGAGGCCTGGCAGTTGCACGGCGCGATGCTGGCCGAGGTCGACCGGATCCTGGACGAACTGGACCTGGAGCACCGCAGTCGGCGGCTGATGGAGGAGCTGGACCGGGCCTCGCTGGCCGGCCGGGAGCGGTTCTCCCGCCTCACCGGGCTGCGCCGCGCCCGCCGCGGCCGGCGGCGGGAGGAACGGGAGCGCCCGGCGGCGAGGGCCGGGCGCTGATGGGGGGCGGGGGCGGCGGGGAGGCAGCTGCGGTCAGGGCATCAGCCAGGGCTGCTGCGGCAGCGGGTGACCGGTCTCCAGGTAGGTCTTGAGGTTGGACAGCACCGCCGACCAGCCCCGTTCGGCGTCGGCGCGCTCGGGCTCGTCGGCGAGGTCCTCGTGGGTGACGGTGAGCCGGGTGAGGTCCTGCCAGTGCCGCAGCTCGAAGGTGACCCGGGAGGGCCCGCCGGGGCGTTCGCCCTCCGGTCCGCCCCAGGTGGTGACCAGCCGGTGCGGGCGGTCTGCCACCTCGACGGTGCCGATCACGTCGGCGATCCCGGAGTCGTCGGTGCGCCGGTGCTCCCAGGGTTCGCCCGGCAGCCAGGTGGAAACGTTGCGGTGGCCCCAGTAGAGGCCCGACTCGTCGGCGTTGGTGAGCGCGTGCCAGACCCGTTCCGGGGTGGCGCGGAGGTAGACGGTGCTGCGGTGGCGGAACGCGGTCACGGCCTCAGCCCCCGGCCGCGTCGAGCAGCTGCTGGATCTCGATCTTCCCCATCCGCATCATGGCCGCCGTCACCCGGTCGGCCTTGGCCCGGTCCTCACCGCCGACCAGGTCGAGCAGGATGCGCGGGGTGATCTGCCAGGAGAGGCCGTAGCGGTCCTTGAGCCAGCCGCACGGGCCCGGCTCGCCACCGTCGGCGGTGAGCTTCGTCCAGAGGTCGTCGACCTCCTGCTGGTCCTCGCACTCGACCTGGAGCGAGATCGCCTCGGTGAAACGGAACATCGGGCCGCCGTTCAGCGCCGTGTAGGGCCGGCCGGCGAGTTCGAACTCGACGGTCATCACCGTGCCGGCCGGCACGGGGGCGCCCTCGCCGTAACGGGTGACCTTGGTGATGGCGGAGCCCGGGAACAGCGAGGTGTAGAGGGCGGCAGCCGCTTCGGCCTGGTCGTCGTACCAGAGGAAGGTGGTGATTTTCTGCATGGGCCCGACGGTAGCGGCGGGCTCTGACAGTGCGGCCGAGCCACGGCCGGGGGTCACCGGTTCGGCGCCCCCGGCCGGTCTCGGCACGCCCCTGGGTCAGTGCACCCAGCCCGCGTAGCGCTGGACGAAGCGCTGGCCGGTGTGGGCGGTGACCACGACGTCGTAACGGCCCTGCTTGTCCAGCGGCCAGTCCAGGTCGACCTGCTTGCCGGGCTTGACCCAGACGGTCTGCGGGCTGCCCGCGAAGTCGTTGGGCGCGGCGCTGAACGCCACGTCCGTCAGACCGTCGTTGGCCACCTGGAGGGTGAGCTTGAGGCTGCCGTGCAGGTCGGCGGTGACGATCGGCACGCCGATGTCGTTCTGGCCGTCCTGCCCGTCCCGGACGACCGTCCCGGCGAAGCGGCGCACGAAGCCGTCCGGGCCGTGCACGGTGAAGTCGTAACGGCCGTCGGTGGCGGCCGCGTCCCAGACGTAGGTGGCGTTGGCGCCGGGGGCGACGGTGTACGGGGTGCCCGCGAACGGGAGCAGGATGTTCGGGTAGACGGTGTACGGGAAGGCCACCGAACCGTCGTTGCTCATGGTGCAGGTGACCTTGCCGGTCCTGCGGTCCACCGCGACGTCGGCCCAGGGCTGGTAGGGCAGCGGGCGGTGCGGGCGCTCGCCGCGCTCCTGGACGGGCATCGCCTGGGCGCCGGTGGCGGGGAGGGCGACGCCGGGCAGCTTGGTGCCCGCGTCGGCCTTGGCCATCAGGGCGTTGGTGTCGGGCAGCTTCGGGATCGAGGTGTCCGGGGCGGCGAAGTCGAAGCAGCTGGTGAGGTCGCCGCAGACGGTCCGGCGCCAGGCGGAGATGTTGGGCTCGGCCACGCCGGTCACCACCTCCATGAAGCGCAGCACCGACGTGTGGTCGAACACCTGGGAGTTGACCCAGCCGCCGCGCGACCAGGGGGACGCCACCCAGAGCGGGACGCGGTTGCCGAGGCCGATGGCGCGCCCCTGGGTGAACTCCTCGGGGGTGCCGGGCTCGGGGGTGGGCGGGACGACGTGGTCGAAGTAGCCGTCGTTCTCGTCGTACATGACCAGGAAGACGGTGTGCTGCCAGACCTCGGGGTTGGACATCAGCGACTGCAGCGCCTGGTTGACCCAGTGCGCGCCGTAGGCCGGGCCGGCCTCCGGGTGCTCGGAGAACAGGTAGGGCGCGACCAGCCAGGAGATGGTCGGCAGGGTGCCGTCCTTGCAGTGGCGGTCGAAGTCGGTGGGGTCGAACCTGGTCATCGCGTTGACGTAACGCGGGTCGTCCTGCGGGAAGTTGTGGAACTGCTTGAAGTAGGAGAGCGCGTTGTCGTCGTAGTCGCCGGTACGGTCGTCCTTGCTGGGGTTGTGGTAGACCCGCCAGCTGACGCCGGCCGTCTGGAGGCGCTCCGCGTAGGTGGTCCAGTCGGCGACGGGGTTGTCGGTGACCGGGGTGTTGTCGATCCAGGGGCCGGTGGTGCCGTCGCGGCCGGGGCCGGAGGTGCCGGTCCACAGGTAGAGCCGGTTGGGGTCGGTGGGGCCGGCCAGCGAGGTGAAGTAGGCGTCGCAGAGGGTGAAAGCGTCGGCCAGGGCGTACTGGAAGGGGATGTCCTCCCGGGTGAAGTAGCCCATGGTGCGCTCGCCCTTGGCGGCGATCCACTTGTTCATCGCGCCGTTGTTGATGGCCTGGTGGCCGGTCGCCCAGTCGTGGGCGAGGCCGCCGGCGTTCTGCGCGTTGTACTTCGAGGTGTCCATCCGGTACGGCAGCATCGCCCCGCCGTCGCTGCGGCGGGCGTCGGGCTGGCGGAACACGTCGGTGCCGTCCGGGAACTGGAGCGCCTGCTTGTCGCCGAAGCCGCGGACACCGCTCAGGGTGCCGAAGTAGTGGTCGAAGCTGCGGTTCTCCTGCATCAGGACGACGACGTGCTTGACGTCCTTCACGGTGCCGGTCAGGGCGGTGGCGGGCACGGCGGCCGGGGCGGGGGCCGCCGCAGCGGCGTCGGCCCGGGTGGCGGCCAGGCCGGTCAGGGCGGTGGCGCCGACGGCCGCGGAGGCGCCGACGAAGGTGCGACGGGAGAGCTCGGACATCACGAACTGGCCTCTCAGAGCTGGAAGGTGGCGACGGCGGCGGCGGTGTCGGAGGGCCACTCGTTGGCGGCGGTGTTCGGCTCCGGCTGGGGCCAGTCGGCGACCAGGGTGTGCGCCTCGACCAGTTTCAGCGCTCCGGTGTACTGGACGACGTCGATCCGGTCCTGCGGCTCGGGGCGGTCGCCGCGGCGCTTGCGGGTGGGCGACCAGGTCGCGCCCGGGGCCTTGGCCGGGTCGCGGTTCTCCTCGCGGAAGGTGTCGGTCAGCCCGGCGGCCTGGAGTTCCTTGGTGACCGGCCAGGCGAGCGCGCCGACGCCCTGGTGGGCGGCGGCGGTGGCGGCCGTCCAGTCCAGGTGGGAGGGCGAGGACAGCGCGCCGGCCAGCACCACCGGGAGGCGCCGGGCGGCGTCCGCGCGCACGGCGGCGGCCAGCGCCTTGGCCTGCTTGAGCCGCAGCGAGGCGTTCTCGGCGGCCAGCACCTGGGCGGCGGTGGCGCCGTCCTGCACGGCGTACGGGCCGTAGCCCGCCTCGTCCAGGTGCGCGGCCCAGAACCGGACGCCGCGCCCGCCGGGCAGCTGGACGGTGGCCGCGACGGCGGGCAACTCGGCGGTGGCCGCGGTCGGTTCGGTGAGCGGGTAGCGGCTGAGGATGCCGACGCTGCCCGGGCTCTGGAGGGCGTACCAGCCGAGGGCGTCGGCCAGGGTCTTCGCCCGCTCGCCGGCCGTCTCCTGGAGGGCGAGCACGTCCAGCCCTTGGGCGAGGACGACCCGCAGCTGCTTCTCCAGCGCGTCGGTGCAGCCGTTGCCGGCGTCGTGCAGGTTCCAGCTGGCGGCCTTGAGCCGGGGCGGGGCGGCCTGGTCCACGACGGGGACGAGCACGGTGACGGTGTCGGTGGCGCCGGTGCTGTCCTTGACGCCGACCACGACCAGCTCGGGGTTGCGGGCGGCGGCGGGCGCCGTGCCGGTGATCGTGCCGTCGGCGGCGACCGAGGCCCAGGCCGCGCCGCCGAGCTTGCGGTAGGCGGCCGAGCCGGGGGCGTTGCCCGCCGGGCGGGACCAGAGGCCGCCGAGCCGGATCCTCACGGCCGCGCCGGGGGCGACCGGAGTGGCGGTGAAGGAGTCGACGACGGCGTGCGGGCGGACCACCGGGGGCTTGGGGCGGAAGCTGAACGGGGCGGTCCGGGCCAGGATGCCGTAACCGTCCTTGGCCAGCAGGTAGGCGGTGTACGGGCCGCCGGTCAGCGCGGAGGTGTCGAGCTGGACGTCGCCGGAGGTGCCGGGGGTGTACTTCCAGAGCAGCGAGGAGCCAGTGCCGGGCTGGCGGCTGCCGTCGTAGATGCCGACCCAGTTCTTGGCGTCGGGGGCATCGGTGGTCCAGTGGAAGGTGAGCCGGTCGCCTTCGGCGGGGCTGCCGGATGAGGTCGGGGTCAGGGCGCTGCCTGCGGCCACGGTTGTCCTGTCCGCCGCCGACGGGCCCGGTCCGCCGGGGGACGGCGCCGGGGCCGCACGCGGCTGGTCACGGAGGCTGGGAGGGAGGATGCCCGCAGTTGGCTGTACAACTAGGGGCGGGCTCATTCATCCGAAGGCCAGCGACCGGGACGTGAACGGCGCGTGACGGGGCATCGGGCGGTTCGGGAACTCCGTGGCGCGACCGGCTCCGGGCATGCGCGGAGGGCCGCGACGGGCGATCCGTCGCGGCCCTCCGGGGGCGGCGCTGCTCGGGTACGGGCCTGGGAGCCAGGACCAGGCGGTCAGGCCAGGGCGAGGAAGAGCTTCTCCAGTTCGGCCTCGCTCATCGGCGCGCCGTCCTCGTCGGCGGCGGCCATGCACTGGCGCATCCCGCTCGCCACGATCTTGAACCCGGCCCGGTCCAGGGCGCGCGAGACGGCGGCGAGCTGGGTGACCACGTCCTTGCAGTCCCGCCCCGCCTCGATCATCGCGATCACCCCGGCCAACTGGCCCTGGGCCCGACGCAGTCGGTTCAGGACCGCGCCGACCGCCTCCTCGTCCACCTGCATGTCCGGGCCGCCTTTCACCTCGACTGTCGATGGACAAGTGTACCCGGTGGGGTATTCATTCCCGACCGGACGAAGGTCGTCACGAGGCGGCCGACGGCGGCCGACGGCGTCGGCCGGTGCCGGCCGGTGTCGGGCCGGGATCAGCGCCGGGCCAGCCGCCGCTCGCCCGCGGCGCCCGTCGCGTACGGCAGCTCGTAGTACGCGAACACCTCGGGCTCGTCGGTGGCGGGCAGGATGTCGTCGGTGCCGATCGCCGGGGCGTCCTTGACCTTGCTCCGCGGGTGCGCCACCCGCAGGTAGGCCGGACCGGCCACCGCCCCCTCCAGCGGGACGAAGGCCAGGCGGCGCTTGGCCATCACGCCGATCGTGACGGTGGCGAAGAACGGCTCGTCGGTGGTCGTCTCGACGTAGACCGACTCCAGCGTGCCGATCCGCTTGCCGTTCTCGTCGACCACGTCCTGACCCCGCCACTCGCGGATGTCTGCCATAGCGATTCCCATGGACCCGGACCTCCCGTGTCACGCGCTGCCACTGCCGTCGGCCCCTGCCGTCGGCCCCCGGAGTTCCCATCCTCCGCCGGGACGGCCGCCGGGGCACCACGAAAGGGACATACGGGGGCGAGCCGGCCAACCGCCACCAGGGCACTGACCTGGGCTTTAGGCTGTCCGCCGACGTTCGGGAACAGCCCGCCCGGGGAGCGCCCCGGCCGGGACGGCCAGAGGGGCGGCAGGCATGGGGTACAAGAGCATGTGGGAGTCCGGCGACCCACGGATCGCGGCCGACCTGCGGCCCGACACGCCCCACCCGGCCCGGATGTACGACTACTACCTGGGCGGCAAGGACAACTTCCCCGCCGACCGCGCCGCCGCCGAGAAGGCGCTCGCCGCCAACCCGGAGTTCCGCACCACCGCCCGGGCCAACCGGGGCTTCCTCACCCGGGCGGTGCGCTGCGTCGCCGGGCTGGGCGTCGACCAGTTCCTCGACGTCGGCACCGGCATCCCCACCGCCGGCAACACCCACCAGATCGCCCAGGCCGTGGACCCGGCCGCCCGGGTCGTCTACGTCGACAACGACCCGATCGTGCTCAGCCACGCCCGCGCGCTGATGGCGGGCTCCGGGCCCGGACGCACCACCGTGCTGCGGGCCGACCTGCGGGAGCCGGCGGCGGTGCTGGAGGCCGTCCGGGCCGAGGGGCTGCTCGACTTCTCCCGGCCGGTCGGGCTGGTGCTCGCCGCCGTGCTGCACTTCCTGCGCGACGAGGACGAGCCGTACCGGGCGGTGGCCACGCTGCTCGCCGCCCTGCCGCCCGGCAGCCACCTGGTGCTCTCGCACGGCACGGCCGACTTCATCCCCGCCGCGGTGCGGGACCGGGTCACCGGCGTGTACGACAAAGCGACCGCGCCGCTGGTCGGGCGGAGCCGGGAGCAGGTGCGGGAGTTCTTCGACGGGCTGGAGCTGCTGGAGCCCGGGGTGGTCACCGTCCCGCTCTGGCGGCCGGAGGGGGAACCCGCCCCGGGCGCGGAGCGGGTGAGCATGTACGGCGCGGTGGCGCGCAAGATCTGACCTGACGTCACGTGCGGTGCGGTGGAACGGGGTGGTGCTGGCCGGAGTGCGGATTGGGGGGTTTTTACCACCGCCCCGGCCCCGGGGCCCCGGCTACTGTCGTCGGGACGGCTCCGGAGCGGGGCGGTCGCACGGGGTCAGCACGCCACGCACGCGCATGACTTGGGGGGAACCACCATGGTCCGCTACCGCCGCCACGTCCACCGCCACACCTACCGCTACGCCGGGGTCGTCCTGGCCGCCGGGCTCGCCACCGCGGTGCTCACCGCCTGCGATCCGGTCGGCACCTCGTTCAGCGACGACGCGACCGTGTCCGACAAGGTCACCGCGGTCAAGCTCGACAACTCCTCCGGGGACGTCACCGTCCACGGCAGGACCGGCACCGGGGGCGTCTCCGTCCACCGGAAGATCACCTACCACAGCGGGAAGCCCGGCACGAGCACCCGGGTCGACGGCGGGGTGCTGGTCCTCGGCGGCTGCGGGCACAACTGCTCGGTGGACTACACCGTCGAGCTGCCCGCCGGACTGCCGGTCAGCGGCGGCACCTCCGCCGGCGGGATCCACCTCTCCCAGATCGGCGAGGTCTCCGTCCACACCGACGCCGGGGACATCTCCGTCGACCAGGCCGCCGGCTCGGTCGACGTGCGCACCAACAACGGTGAGATCAAGGGCACTTCGCTCAAGGGCGACCGGATCCAGGCCAAGACCGACAACGGCGGGATCAACCTCACCCCCGGCAAGGCCCAGGACATCAAGGCCAGCACCTCCAACGGCGAGATCCACGTCACCGTCCCCGCCGGCTCCTACCACGTGAGCGCCGGGACGGACATCGGCGAGAAGCACATCGGCGTCCAGAACGACCCCAACGGCAAGTACAAGCTCGACCTGGGCACGGACATCGGCGACATCACCGTCAAGACCGGCTGACCGGCCCCGGGCCGGGGGCGCCGACGCTCCGGGGGCGCGTGTCGGTCCGCGCGCACCCGGAGCGGGCGGGGCAGAGGGCCAGAGGGTCAGAGAGCGGTCTGGACCTCGGCGCGGTGGCGGATGTACTCGTCGGGGTGGGAGCGGGCGATGGTGACCGCCGCCTCCACCAGGGCGTGCAGGTCGGCCGGGTAGGCGCGCGGCACCAGGGGCAGGCCGGGCAGGATGCAGCGGCGGACATCCAGGTCCTCGTTGCCGACGAACTCCCGCAGTGCGGCCCGGTTCCAGCTGTCGCGGACCGTGGCGCCCTCGTCGGCCGTCGCGTGCCGGCCACCGCGGACCGTCAGCGCCGTCCAGTACCAGGCCCGGGCGGCGCCCGCCCGCTCCGGGTTGGTGCCGGTCCGCAGGTAGTCGAGCAGGGCCAGCCGGACCCGGCGCTGGCCGAAGGCGATCAGGGCGGGCTCGACGAAGCGGCGGTTGAAGCTCGGGTTGGGGTCGTGGACCGCCGCCTCCAACAGCGGCTCGAAATACTCCTCGGGCAGCTCGGACCGGCCGGTGAGCGCCTTGTGGACCTCCCATCGGGCCGCACCGGCATAGTCCGCCCCCGTCGCGACCTCGGCCCCGAGCACGCGGAGCAGACGCGCGAGCCGCAGCTCGAACGCCTGCGACCCGCCCCCCGTGCGCTCGGGCAACGGCTGGAGAATCCGCACCTCGCCGGCCGTGTCCTTGGTTTCCACGAACATCCTCCTCATTCTGAGTCATCGGAAGACTACTCGCTGATACACCAGTTCGGAGTCGGTTTTCGGCCAGGACCGGATCTTGAACGGCTTCCGGGACGGAGGATTGACGTCGCGTCAGGCCGGGCGGCCGGGCGGGACCAGCCCGGACTGGTAGGCGATCGCGACGAGCTGGGCGCGGTCCCGGGCGTCCAGCTTGGACATCGCCCGGTGCACATGGGTCCGGACGGTGAACGGGCTGACGAACATCCGCTCGGCGATCTCCTCGTTGGTGAGCCCGGTGGCGGCCATCGACATCACCTCGCGCTCACGGGCGGTGAGCACGGCCAGCCGCTCGGCGGACGCGGCGGCGGCCGGGTCGGGCTGGGCGAGGAACTGCTCGATCACGGCGCGGGTGGCGGCGGGCGAGAGCAGGGCCTCGCCGGCCGCGACGGTGCGCACGGCGGCGAGCAGTTCCTTCGGGTCGGCGCCCTTGCCGAGGAAGCCCCCGGCGCCCGCGCGCAGCGCCTGGGCCACGTACTCGTCTATCTCGAAGGTGGTGAGGATGAGCACCCGGGTACCGGAGAGTTCCTCGTCGGCGCAGATCTCGGCGGTGGCGCCGAGGCCGTCGGCGCCGGGCATCCGGATGTCCATCAGCACGAGGTCGGGCTTGGTGGCCCGGGCGAGTTCCACCGCCTCCCGGCCGTCGGCGGCCTCGCCGACCACCTCCATGTCCTCCTCGGCGTCGATCAGCATCCGGAAGGCGCCGCGCAGCAGGGCCTGGTCGTCGGCGAGCAGCACGCGGATGGTCATGCGCGGTCCTTGTCCTTCCGGATGGCGTGATCGGGTCGGGTCGGGTCGGCGGGGGCGGCCCGGTCGGGAGAGCCGACGGGGCCGGTGGGGCGATCGGAGTCCGTGGGGTGGCCGGAGCCGGTGGGGCGGACGGGCCGGACGGTGCAGTCGCGCCAGAAGGCGTGGGCGGGCCGGTCCCTGGCGGCGGGCCCGGCCGGGTGGCCCGGTCCGGGCGTGCTCACGGCCCGGGCGGTGTCCACCGCCGGGGGCGCGACGTCCTCCCGGGCACCGGTGCGCAGCGGGAGTTCGGCGGTGACCAGGTAGCCGCCGTCCGACTGCCGGTCGGCGGTGAGGCGGCCGCCCACGGCACCGGCCCGTTCGCGCATGCCGATCAGGCCGAAGCCGCTCTCGCCCGGGGCGGGCGGCGGCAGCAGGGCGGTGCGGGGACGCCCGGGGCTGGTCGGGCGGCTGTTGGCGACGCTGACGGCGACCCGGCTGCCGCTGTAGGAGAGGGTGACCTCGGCGTCGGCACCGTGGGCGTGCTTGGCGACGTTGGTCAGCGACTCCTGGACGATCCGGAAGGCGGTGAGGTCGACGCCGGGCGACAGCGGCCTGGCCTCCCCCTCGACGGCGAGCCGCACCGGCAGGCCGGCCCGTTCGAAGGCGTTGATCAGCTCGGGCAGCCGGTCCAGGCCGGGGGCGGGTTCGAGCGGGGCGGGTTCCTCCGCGCGGCGCAGCAGGCCGACGGTGGCGCGCAGCTCCTGGAGGGCGGAGCCGGTGGCGTCGGTGATGTGGCTGAGCACCTCGCGGGCCTGCACCGGGTGGCTGTCCATGAGGTGGACGGCGATGCCGGCCTGGGCGTTGGCGAGGGCGATGTGGTGGGCGACGACGTCGTGGAGGTCGCGGGCGATCCGGATCCGCTCGTCGGCGACCCGGCGGCGGGCCTCCTCCTCGCGGGTGCGTTCGGCTCGCTCGGCGCGTTCCTCGATGGCGGCGAGGTGGGCGCGGCGGTTTCGGATGGAATCGCCGAGGGCGCCGGGCAGCAGGGCCCAGGCGAGGACGCCGAGCCGCTCGCCGAGCGGGCCGCCGGGGCCGAGGAACAGCGATATCCCGCTGAGCAGGACGGCGGTGACGATGGAGGCGCGCAGCGCGGTGGCACGGTCGGTGCGGGTGGCGAGGGAGTAGAGCGCGAGCAGCAGCGGGGTCGCCAGCGTCGGGGTGAGCCGGGGGCTGACCACAGCGAGCAGCATCGTGCAGAGCAGCGTGACGGCGACCACGGCGCGCGGGTGGCGGCGGTGGAAGAACACGACCACCGCGGCGATCAGGGCGAGCAGGCCGGTGGGCAGGTCGACCGGAGCGAAGCGCCCGCTGTTCTGGTCGATCGTGGCGCCGAGGGCGGTGACCCCGATCAGGGCCGTGCCGCCGGCGATGTCGAACGCCCGGGGGTGCTCACGGCGCAGGCGCTGCCAGGTGTCGCTCATCGTCCTGCTCTCCGGGTCGGGGTGCCCTGGCGGCACCCTCGCCGGGGTCTGCCAGTCGGTGTCGCGCCGCGCCCCGGTGCGGGGGTGCGGAACGCCGAGTCGGGGCCTGCGCGCGGACGGCGGCCCCGACAGCAACGGTAACGGGTGGGGCTCGAACCGTTGTCCGAGCCGGGTGGCGCCGGGCCCGGCCCGAGGGGTGCTCGGGCCGGGCCCGGTGTCACCGGGTGGGGCCGGACCTAGACGGTGACCGGCTCCTTGGCCGGTGCCGGTTCGGGGGCGGCGGTGTGCAGCTTGCTGCCCTCGACGTCGACGTCGGGTATCAGGCGGTCGAGCCAGCTCGGCAGCCACCAGGCGCGGCGGCCGAGCAGGGCGAGGACGGCCGGGACGATCGTCATCCGGACCACGAAGGCGTCGAAGGCGACGGCCGCGGCGAGGCCCAGGCCCATCATCTTGATCATCGGTTCGCTCATCCCGATGAAGCCCGCGAAGACGGCGATCATGATGAAGGCGGCCGCGGTGACCACCCGGGCGTTGTGCCGGAATCCGGTGACGATGGCCTCGCCCGGCTCCTCGCCGTGGACGAAGGCCTCACGGATCCGGGTGACCAGGAACACCTCGTAGTCCATGGCGAGGCCGAAGACCACGCCGATCATGAAGATCGGCATCATGCTCATCACCGGACCGGTCTGCTCCACGCCGATCAGGTCGGCCAGCCAGCCCCACTGGAAGACCGCGACGACCGCGCCGAGCGCGGCGGCCACCGAGAGCAGGAAGCCGACCGCCGCCTTGAGCGGGACGAGGACGGAGCGGAAGACCACCAGCAGCAGCAGGACGGCCAGGCCGACGACCACGGCGAGGTAGGGCAGCATCGCGTCGCTGAGCTTCTGCGAGACGTCGATGTTCATCGCCGTCGTACCGCTGACCAGCACGGTCGCGCCGGTGGAGGCCTTGAGGCCGGCCGCCTGACCGCGGATGGTGTGGACCAGGTCCTTGGTCGCGCTCTCGGCCGGGCCGGTGGCCGGGACGGCGTTGAGCAGGGCGGTGTCGCCCGCCTTGTTGAACATCGGCGGCGTGACCGTGACCACGCCCGGCACGGCCGAGACGCTCTTGGCGACCTCGGCGGCGGCGGCCTTCGGGTCCGCGGTGCCCTTGACGTCCACCAGGACGGTCAGCGGCCCGTTGAAGCCGGGGCCGAAGCCCTCGGACAGCAGGTCGTAGGCGCGGCGCTGGGTGGTGGAGGTGGGCTTGGCCTCGTCCCCGGGCAGGCCGAGGCGCAGGTCGAGCGCGGGAGCGGCGAGCACGCCGAGGCCGACCACGCCGAGCAGCAGCACCGCGAGCGGGCGGCGCACGATGAACCGGGCCCAGCGGGAGCCGCCGTTCTCCTTGGCGCCGACCGGCCGGGCCGCGCCGTCGCCCTCGGCCTGGGCCTTGCGGGTCTTGCGGGGCAGCGCCCGGCGGCCGATGAAGCCCAGCAGCGCGGGCACCAGGGTGAGCGCGACCAGCACGGCGATGACGACCGTCCCGGCGGCGGCCATGCCCATCTTGGCGAGCATCGGGATGCCGACCACGGAGAGCCCGGCGAGGGCGATCACCACGGTCAGGCCGGCGAAGACCACCGCGGAGCCGGCGGTGCCGATGGCCCGGCCGGCCGCCTCCTGCTGGGTGCGGCCCTCGGCGAGCTCGGCGCGGTAGCGGGACACGATGAACAGGGCGTAGTCGATGCCGACCGCGAGGCCGAGCATCATGGCGAGCGTGCCGGTGGTCGAGGAGAGGCCGAGCACGCTGCCGAACGCGGTGATCAGCGACATGCCGAGGCCGACGCCGATCACGGCGGTGAGCAGCGGCAGGCCGGCGGCGACCAGCGAACCGAAGGTGATCACCAGGACGACGGCGGACAGCGCCATGCCGATCGCCTCGCTGCTGCCGCCCGCGTCGGGCTTGGCCATCAGCGCGTTGCCGCCGATCTCGACCTTGAGCCCGGCGTCCCGGCCGTGCTGGGCGGCCTGCTGGAGCGCGTCGGTGGCGCCCTTGGAGACCTCGCCCGCCTTGGCGGAGTAGCTGACCGTCGCGTAGGCCGTCGAGCCGTCCTTGGAGACCGCGCCCGGCATCTTGAACGGGTCCACCGCGGCCGTGACCTGCTCGCCGTGGGCGAGCTCGGCGACCGTCTTCTCGACGGCCTGCTGGTTCGGCCCGGCGGTGATCTTCTGCCCGGAGGGCGCGACGAACACCAGGCGGGCCGAGGCGCCGTCGGCGTGGCCGCCGGGGAAGCGCTCGTTCATCAGGTCGAAGGCCTTCTGCGCCTCCGTGCCGGGCATCGAGAATCCGTCGTCGGGTGCGGCGGGCGCCTTGGCCGCCAGGACCCCGGCGAGCGCCAGCACGGCGACCCAGAGCAGGGTCACCAGCCGGCGCCGGACGAAGGCCCATCGGCCAAGGCGGTACAGGATCGTTGCCACGGGGGAACGGGCTCCTTCGGATTCGGAAGCAGGTGCGCGGACGGGGACGGGTGCGGGAACGGACCCCCGGAGGCGGTCCGCTCGCAGCATGACCAATCCTTGATCGCCGACCCCTACTCCGTCGTCGTCCCTGCGCAGGCCGTTTGCGTACTGCGGACGCAGTACGGCCCTCCCCCGTACGGAGGAGCGCACGCCCCGCACCGGGAGCAGCCGGGAGCAGCCCGTTGGCCTGCGGCGGGAGCAGCCCCGGGTCACCCGGCCGGCCGGTGACGACGGGCCGCGACCGCCCCGGCCCAGTAGCGTGATGGGCCACTGGCCCGACCGTTCTGTCCTGGTCCGGGCCGACCCGTCCCGATCGGTGCTGACCCCAGCCCGCCGCCGGAGGTGCCCCATGGGCGTGCCAGCCGCCCGCATCGTGTTCGACGAGAACGACCGTGCCGCCGTCGCCGACGCCGTGACCGAGATGCTCACCACCGGTGCCCTCACCCTCGGCCCGTGGACCGAGCGGTTCGAGCAGGCCTTCGCCGCCGAGCACGGCGCCTCGCACGCCGTCGCGGTGAGCAGCGGCACGGCGGCCCTGGAGATCGTCCTGCGCGGCGTCGACGTGCGCGGCCGCGACGTGGTCGTCCCCGCCGTCACCTTCTACGCCACGGCCGGCGCCGTGGTGCACGCGGGCGGCCGCCCGGTGTTCGCGGACGTCGACCCGGCCACCCTGGCGCTCTCCCCCGAGACCCTGGCCGCCGCCCTCACCCCGGATACCGCAGCAGTCGTACTCGTCCACATCGGCGGGCTCGTCACGCCGGACGTGGACGCCCTGCGCGAGCTCTGCGACCAGCGCGGCATCCCGCTGGTCGAGGACGCCGCGCACGCCCACGGCAGCAGCCTGGGCGGCCGCGCCGCCGGGACCTTCGGCCTGGCCGGGGCCTTCTCCTTCTACCCGACCAAGGTCACCACCAGCGGCGAGGGCGGCATGATCCTCACCGAGTCGCCCGAACTGCGCGACGACGCCCGGATCCACCGCGACCAGGGCAAGGGCTCCTTCGGCACCAACCACCACGTCCGGCTCGGGTACTCCTGGCGGATGAGCGAGCTGCACGCCGCCGTCGGCGCCGTGCACCTGCGCCGGCTCAAGGAGTTCATCGAGACCCGCCGGGCCGTCGCCCGCCGCTACGACTCGGCGCTGGCGGGTGTCGACGGCCTGCGGCCGGTGCTCGAACCGCCCGGCAGCCGCGGCAACTACTACAAGTACGTGGCGCTGCTGGCGCCCGGCGTCGACCGCGCCGCCTTCAAGAAGGCGGTGGCCGAGGAGTACGGGGTGCGGATGTCCGGCGAGGTCTACGACCTGCCGCTGCACCTCCAGCCCGTCCTCGCCCCCTACCGGGGCGGTCCGCTGCCGGTGGCCGAGGACGTCTGCGCCCGGCAGGTCTGCCTGCCGGTGCACTCCGACATGACCGAGGACGAGACGGAGCTGGTCGTCGAGGCCGTCTCCACCGTGCACCGGCGGATGGCCGGCTAGCCGGCCTGCCGCGTAGCCGGACAACCGGACAGACCGGACAGCCGGACCGAAAGGAGCAAGACCGTGCGGATAGCCGTCACCGGGGGCTGCGGGTTCATCGGCTCACACGTCGTGGACCACCTGATCGCGGCCGGCCACGAGGTGCTCGCCGTGGACACCACCGACAAGTACCTCAACCCCGACGCCGAACACGCCCGCCTCGACATCCTCGACCTGCCCGCGCTGACCTCGGCGCTGGCCGGCAGCGAGGTGGTCTACCACCTGGCCGCGATGGCCGACGTCGAGCAGGTGTCCGCCGACCCCGTCCGGGCGGTGCGGACCAACATCGACGGCACCGAGGCCGTCCTGGAGGCCGCCCGGCGCAGCGGACTGAGCCGCACCGTCCTGGCGAGCACCGTCTGGGTCTACGGAGCCGCCCTCACCGACGACCAACTCGACGGCGGGGAGCAGGAGTTGGACGAGCACGTGCCGATCGAGCTGGAACACAGCGGGCACCTGTACGTGGCCACCAAGCTCGCCGCCGAGATGCTGGTGCACAGCTACCGCGAGCTCTACGGCCAGCACTTCACCATCCTGCGCTACGGCATCCCGTACGGTCCGCGGATGCGCGACGAACTGGTCGTCGCCCGGTTCGTCCAGGCCGCGCTGGAGGGGCGGCCGATCACCATCGCCGGGGACGGCCGGCAGAGCCGCAACTTCGTCTACGTCGAGGACCTCGCCGACGCCCACGTCCGCGCCCTCTCCCCCGCCGCCGAGGACCAGACCTTCGCCCTGGAGGGCTCCACGGCCGTCTCGGTGCGCGACATCGCCGACACCGTCGACCGGCTGCTCGGACCGGTCACCATCGAGCACATCGACGGGCGCAAGGCCGACTACACCGGGCGGCGGATCTCCTCCGCCCAGGCCAAACGGCTGCTCGGCTGGTCCCCGAGGACCCACTTCGCCGACGGCGTGCACCGCTACGCCGACTGGTACCGGGCCGGCGCCGCCGCCCCCGCCGCCGGCTGACCCGGAACACCCGATGCCGCACGCCCTGCTGGTCTCCGGCTCGCTCGGCCAGGGCCACGACGTGATGGCCCAGGCCTGCGCCGACACCCTGCGGGAACGCGGCTGGAGCACCAGCACCGTGGACGCGATGGCGCTGCTCGGGCAGCGGTCGGGCGCCGCCGGGGAAGCCGTCTTCCGGCGGCTGCTCGACCTGCCCGGGGTCTACGACGCGTTCCACTTCTCGGCGCTGCGCCCGGGCGCCCGGCTCGCCCTGCTCGCGGACGCGGCCGCGCGCAGCCGACTCGTCCCGGCGCTCGGCGCGCTCGTCGAGGCGCAGCGGCCGCAGCTGGTGGTCTCCGTGTTCGCCACCGCCACCTCGGCGGTCAACCGGCTGCCGGGGCGGGAGTTCCGGCACTTCGTGTTCTGCACCGACGTCACCCCGCACCGGCTCTGGGTGCAGGACGGCACCGACCTGTTCCTGGTCACCTCCGAGGTCGCCGCCTGCGCCGTGCGCCGCTACCGGCCCGACGCCGACGTCGCCGTGCTGCCCGCGCCGCTGCGGCAGCCGTTCTACCGGCCGCCCGACCGGGCCGAGGCGCGGGCCGGCCTCGGCGTGCCGGCGGACGCCGGGTGCGTGCTGCTGATGTCCGGCTCCTGGGGGCTCGGGCCGATCGCCCGCACCGCCGCCTCGCTGGCCGCCGCCGGGCCGCACGTGCTCGCCGTGGCCGGGCGCAACCGGGAGCTCGAACTGCGGCTGCGGGCGGCCGCCCGCCGGGAACCGCGGCTGCACGCCTTCGGCTACACCGACCGGATCCCGGCCCTGATGGCCGCCGCCGACCTGGTCGTCACCAGCTCCGGCGACACCTGCAGCGAGGCCCGGGCCCTCGGGCGCCGACTGCTGCTGCTCGACGTCGTCCAGGGCCACGGGCGGGACAACCTCCAGCACGAACTGGAGCTCGGCCACGCCGACGTGGCCACCGCGCGCCCCGCCGAGGTGGTCCGCAACGCGCTGGCCGCGCTGGGCCGACCCGAGCCCGACCCCTCGCCCGGCGCCACCCCGGACGCCTGGAGCAAGGGTTTCGGGGCGGCCCTGGAGCGGGTGGGACTGGGGTGAGCGGCTCTCAGCCGCCGTGGGCCTCGGGGTTCACCGTGCAGAAGAAGACCCGGCTGCGCTCCCGGTCGAAGTAGAACGACCCCGTGTACCGGCCGTGGGTGACCGAGCGGTCGTAGTCCTCGCTGTGCAGCCAGGTCGCCTGCCGGCCGTCGCCCAACTCCCGTGCCAGCACGTCCGGGAGGCCCGGGCAGCCGAGCGGCCCAGGCTGCCAGCTCCCGCTGCCGCTCCCGGTGATCGAGGCGAGCGTGGCGGGCTCGATCCCGGCGAAGCCGTCCACGCGCACATCGGTCGGGCCCGGTACCGCCGCCCGGGCATCACCGGCCCCGCCGCCCAGCACCGCACCGACCCACGTCGCCCCGGACAGCGGGCCCAGCTCCGGGAAACGGCGCTGCAACGGCTCGGCGTCCGAGCGCAGTCGGGCCGGGGTCGGGGCCGCCGCGGCCGGACCGTCCCCGCCGGCCGACGAGCAGCCCGCGACGAGCGCCCCCGCAACGAACACCCCCGCGACCGCCACCGGCAGCACGGACGTCAGGGCCGCCGGCCCGACACGGATACCGACCTGCTTCGACAACTCTCCGACCCCCACCTGGACTTGCCGACCGCATCGGGTGCGGTCGGACGACTCCAAGGGAGGGTAAAGCGTCGGCAAGGCCCTGGTCCAGGCGCTTCCCGGCGCTTCCCGGCGCTTCCCGGCGCGGATCCTAGGCCGGGATGTAGGTCGGGCCCTGGGTGTCCTGGATGTCCTGGGCGCCCTGGGCGGGGGCGGTGGCGGTGGCGGTGACAGAGGCGGTGCCGTAGCGGTCCGGGCCGCTCTGGGCCTGGGCGTCGGCGCCCGGTGCGGCGGCTCCGCTCAGGGCCGCCGTGACGATGCCGGCCGCCGCGATCGCGTGCGCAAGTCCGCCTGACCAGTCGGGCATGGCTGTCTCCCCCGTTGTCGGCGCGTCCGCCCCCGTGGTGGACGCGACCCGCCGATCGTCCCAACTACCGTGCGCCGTGGGCAAGGGGTGGGACGGCGTGGTCCCGCAGCGGGCCGAGGGTGAGGGCGCGGGCGCGGCAGTGGGCGGCGATCAGCGGGAGGGCGGCCAGGGTGGCGCGCCAGGAGTCCGGGGCGGAGGTGCAGTCGGAGTCGTGCAGCAGGAGGGTGGCGCCCGCGGTGAGGCCGGGGCGGGCGGTGGCGTAGACGGACTCGCCGGTGGCCTCGGCCGTCCAGTCCCGCCCCCAGGCCGTCCACAGCACGGTGCGCAGGCCCAGCCGGCGGGCGGCCAGCGCCGGACCGGCCGTCAGTACGCCGTACGGCGGGCGGTACCAGTGCGGGCGGACGCCGCACAGGTCGGTCACCGCCTCGGCGGCGCGGCGCAGTTCGCGCAGGTCGCGGGCCGGGGCCGGGTACCACTGCTGCCGGTGGTGCCAGCCGTGCACGGCCACCTCGTGGCCGCGCAGCACCAGGTCCCGGCCGAGGTCCGGGGCCCGTTCCAGCATCCCGCCGAGCAGGAAGAAGGTGGCGCGGGCGCCGAGGGCGTCCAGGGCGTCCAGGACGTACGGGGTGCTGCGCGGGTCGGGGCCGTCGTCGAAGGTGAGGGCGAGGTGGCCCGGGGCGGTGCCGTACCCGGCGGTGCGGCGGGCCAGGGTGCGGCGCAGCGGCGGGAGGCGGACCGCCGCCGGGGCGAGGTGCAGCAACTCCAGGCCGGCCGCGAAGGCGAGGCCGGTGCCCGCCCGACGGGCCAGGGGGGCCGGCGGAGCCAGGGGTCTCACCCGAAGCGGGCGGCCATCCGGCGGAACACGCCGGGCGCGACCCCGTGGATCCGGGCCGGGAAGCCGAGCCAGTGCGGGACGTAGAGGCGGTCCCGCTCGGTGGTGATGGTCGCGACCACGGTGTCCGCGACCCGCTCCGCCGAGACCGGGCGCGGGCGTTCGCGCTGGTACGGGGTGCCGCGGCGGTCGAAGAACGGGGTGTCCACCGCGCCGGGCAGGACGAGGCGGACGCCGACCCCGGTGCCGCGCAGTTCGTACCAGAGGCTCTCGGCGAACATCGTCAGTCCGCCCTTGGTGGCCGAGTAGCCGGACTCGTCGCGCACGCCGACCTGGCCCGCCATCGAGCCGAGCAGCACGATCCGGCCGTGCCGGCGCTCCAGCATCCCGGGCAGCAGCAGCCGGATCAGCCGCAGCGGGGCGGCCAGGTTGACCTCGATCATCCGGTCGAGGGTGTCGGACGGGGTGTCGGCGAACGGGCCGCGCCAGCCGAGGCCGGCGCTGGCGACCAGGACGTCCACCCGCCCGGCGGCGGCGAGCGCGGCCTCGGCGAGGCGGGCGGCGCCGTCCGGCTTGTTCAGGTCCTCAGGGAGGGCAACGCCGCCGGTGCGCTCGGCGAGGGCGTCGAGGCGGGTGCGGTCGGTGCCGGAGAGCAGGGTCCGCCAGTTGGCGTCGGCCAGTCGGGTGGCGGTGGCCAGGCCGATGCCCGAGGAGGCGCCGGTGATCAGGGCGACGGGGCGGTCGGTCGACCCCGAGCGCCGGGGCCGGGCCTGGGCGTCCTCCGACGTCACGGCTTCCTCCGTCATCGCGCACCTGCCGGGTCCGTGGGCGTGCTGCCGTCCGTTTTGTCCGGCACGTCACCTTCGCACGGAGGAGCCGTCCGGGCTACCGGGGCGGTACGGCCGGCTGGGCCTCGGCGTCCGGGTGCGGGGCCGACAGTTCGGCCGGGCCGCCCTCCAGTTCGCCGAAGCGGGACAGCAGGAAGGTGCCGCCCACCGCGACCGCGAAGCCCGTCAGCGCGCACCAGGCGAAGCCGGGGCGCGCGGAGTCCCCCAGCGACACCACCCCGACCAGTGCCGGGCCGAAGGTCTCGGCCACCGTCCCGGCCGCCGTCGCCGCCGTCACCGTGCCGCGCTGCAGCGCCAGCGCGTACGCCAGGTAGCCGCCCAGCCCGCCGACCGCCAGGGCGTACGCGGCCGGATCGGTGAGCACGGCGGTGAGCGTGGAGGCGTCCAGGACCCGCACCGCGAGGCTGGTGACCCCGAAGCCGACGCCCGCCAGCAGGCCGAGGCCGGCCGCGGCCGGGGTGCCCTCCCGGCGGACCAGGACCAGGGTGGCGAGCAGCATCACGGCGGTGGTCGCCAGCAGCGCCCAGTGGAAGGCCGCCGGGGCGTACTCCCGGCCCTCCTTGCCGGAGCCCAGGGCCAGCAGGCCCAGGCCCACCACGACGGCGGCGATGCCCGCCGCGTCACCGCGGCGCAGCCGCGCGCCCAGCAGCCAGACGGCGGCCAGGGCGGTGACGGCGAGGCTCGCGTTGGTGACGGCCTGCACCAGGAACAGCGGGAGACTGCGCAGGGCGACGATGCTCAGCACGAAGCCGAGGATGTCCAGGAGCGTCCCGAGGATGAACTGCCAGGACCGCAGCAGCGCGGCCAGCAGCCCCGCCCGCACCCGGTCCGCGCGCGGCGCCGACCGCGCCCCGCGCGCCTGGAACACCGCCCCGAAGCCGAAGCAGACGGTGGCGACCAGCGCGGTGGTGAGTCCCAGCAGCATGCGTCTCCCTCGCGGGGCGGCAGCGGTTCACCACTCAGTCTGGGCCCGGCGCGGCGGGGGTGCACGGGTGGGCGGCGTCCCGACCGTCCCGGTTCGCCCTGGTTCGGCCCGGGGAGAACCGTGGGATCAGGGCCGCAGCGCCACGCCCGCGTAGCCGGCGACGTCGGCGGCGGGGACGGGGGCCTCGCCGGGGTCGGGCCGCCAGTGCTGGAGCGGGACGACACCCGGGTCGAGCAGGGTCCAGCCGTCGAAGAAGCGGGCGACCTGGGCCCGGGTGCGGGCCTGGAGGGCGGTGCCGGCGGCCTGGTAGACCCCGACGATGCGCGCCGTCTCCTCGGGGGCGAAGTCGGGTGTCAGGTGGGTCATCACCAGCGCGCTGCCGGGGGCGAGCACCGACGTGAGGCGCTCGACCAGCTCGTACGCGCCGCGGGCGTCGGGGACGAAGTGCAGCAGCGCGTTCAGCGAGAGCGCGAGCGGGCGGGTGAGGTCGATGGTCTCGCGCAGGCCGGGCGCCGCGAGCAGCCCGGCGACGTCGGTGACGTCGGCCTCGACGTACGCGGTGCGGCCTTCGGCGGTGCCGGTGAGCAGGGCCTGGGCGTGGGTGAGCACGATCGGGTCGTTGTCGGCGTAGACGACCCGGGCGTGGGGGTGGATGCCCTGGGCCACCTCGTGGAGGTTGGGCGAGGTGGGAATGCCGGTGCCGATGTCGAGGAACTGGTCGATGCCCGCCCGGGCGAGGGCTCGGGTCGAGCGGTGCATGAAGCCGCGGTTGGCCCGGGCGGCGTCGCGCACCCAGGGGGCGATGGCGAGGACGTGGCCGGCGGCCTCGCGGTCGGCGGCGAAGTTGGTGAAGCCGCCCAGGTAGTAGTCGTACATCCGGGCCGAGTGCGGCACGTTCAGCCGCAGGTCGACCCCGTCGTAGAGGCTCATGGCCCTCCCCCTCGGCTCCGTGGACACCGTCCGATTGCTGCCCACCGCATCCGGGGGCCAATCGTCCCCCGGCCGGCCCGAATTCGCACGGAATCAGATGGGATGACAATCTGTATTCGCTTTGCAGCCTGGAGTGACGAGCCTGATGGAATGAGGATGGGCGCGGACAGCCCGATCCTCGGGTGGCCCGGTGCGCAGCCGACGGCCACGGAAAGCAGGCTCGATGACGATCGACAGGGGTGCCCCCGCGCGCGGGTACCGGGGCGGGACGGCAGTGGAGCACGCCGGTGCCGCAGGGGTGGAGCGGATGGCGGTGATGGAGCCGGGCCTGCGACTGGACCTCACCTACGCCGCCTTCTGCGAGACCCACGAACCCGCTTGGCACGCCCTCGCGTTGACCAGGATAGGCAGCCAGGCCGACGCCGTACTGGTGGTCGAGGCGGTCAAGGCCGACCTGGCCCGCTGCTGGCCCCAGGTGCTGCGGTTCGAGGAACCGGCCGCGTACGCCTGGCGGCTGGCGAACCGGCACGTCGGGGACTGGGTGTCGGCCGAGGAGCCGGTCGAGGTGGAGGCGGTCACCTTCGCCGCGGTGATCGGGGCGTTCAAGCAGGTCGCCGACGGGCTGCTGCACAGCGAGGCGGACGAGGTGCGGCTGTACGCGGCGATCCTCGAACTGCCGGACCGGCAGCGGGACGTGGTGATCCTGCGCTACCTGCTGGGCCTGCACGCCAAGGTGATCGCGGCGTACCTCGGACGGCCGGTGGCCACGGTGCACTCCAACCTCCGGCACGCCCGGGAGCGGTTGGCCCGCCGACTCGGGGTGGGTGAACTGCCGGACCGCGGTGGCGAAGCGTGAACGCCCACGGGGTGGAACGACCTGGCGACGGGGCGGGTGCGGCGGAAGGGGCGGGCGCTGTGGACGGGGTGAGCTCCGTGGACGGGGTGAGCGGGGAGCGCGCGGCAGGAGGGGGGCGCGCGGTGTTCCACGTGCCCCGGTCCGAACGTGCCCACGCCGAGCGGATCGCGGCCCTGCGGCAGGCCCGGATCACCGCCGCCCCGGCCCACCTGCCCACCGAACATGAGCAGGCCGCCTTCGAACTCGGCCTGGTGGTCGCCCTGGTACTGGGCGCGCCCTGCGCCTCCCGTGGGCTGGACCTGCTGGTCAACGCCCGCCGGATCCAGCCCGAGGGGGCCGAGGTGTTCGGCGCCCTGCTGTACGCCACCGGCAAGGAGGAGGGCGCCGAGTTCTGGTGGCGCTTCGCGGCCGGCTCGGGCAGCGGGACGGCCGCCTACTGCCTCCACCTGCACCACTTGATGCTCGGCGAGACCGACGACGCCGACTACTGGCGGGCCTGGTCCGAACAGCTGTCGACGGCCGAACGCCCGCCCGGGCCGCGGCCGTTGCGGATGAGCCGGCCGCTGCTGCCGGAGGACGCGCGGCGGGACATCCTCGCCCGGGTGCACCGGGGGCTGGCCCCGCAACTGCCGCCCGCGCTGGTCGCGGTGATCGACCGGCTGCCGTTGCAGGGCGGGGACGAGGAGGAGGTGCCGAACCCGTGGGGGCTCACCTCCGGCGCGACCTCGGCGTGCTCCTGGGACCTCTCCCGGGCGTTCGGCGAGGAGGAACCGCAGGACCGGCGGGACCCGTTGGGGTGACGACCCCCGTCGGCCCCGCGGTCCCACGTTCAGGTGAGTGCCGAGAACCGGTCGACGACCTCCGGGTCACGGCCGCTGCCCGCGGCGAGCCGCTCGCCGTCCGGGCCGAGGTGGCGGATCCGGTAGTGCTGCGGCGCCATCGCGGTGTCCCGGCCGGGGAGCGCGGCGACCACCGCGCGGTGCACGTCGGCGGGGGTCAGGTGGGGGTCGGCGGTGGTCAGGTCGAGGGTCAACCTGCCGTCCTCGACGGTGACTCGACAGTCGGGGCGGAAGTCCGGAGCAAGGCGGGGGCCGGGGCCGCCGCCGGATCCGGAGCCGTCACCGGGTCCGGTCTCCAGACCGGTGTCCAGACCGGTGTCCAGGGCGGTGTCCAGGGCGGTGTCGAGTGCGGCACCGACCAGGCCGCGGACGGCCGCCAGGTCGATCCGGGCCCCGTCGACGAGTTGCCAGTCACCGCCGCTCGCGTCGCCGCCGGCAGCAGCGGGCGGGCCGGGGGCCGCGTGCAGGTCGGCGAGCGGGACGGGCCCCACGGCGGCCTTCGCGAGCAGGTCGAGCAGGGCCCGGGCGAAGCGCTCGGTCTCCTCGGGGTCGAGCACCTGGGGGCAGGAGATCAGGGCGAAGTCGAGGCTCCCGGCGATCCGCAGGATGGTGAACATCAGCCGGACGGGCAGCGGCGGGGCCGGCAGCGGGGTGAGTTCGGGGTCGGCGGTGGCGGCCGGCTGGGCGTCGGCGACGGCGGCCGGGATGGTGAGGCTCAGGTCGTTGACGACCACCTGGCGGGCGAACCGTGAGCCGCGTACGTGTGCGGCGTCCTCCACCAGCTGCCAGACCTGCTCGGCGTCCAGCACGCTGTGCCAGTAGGCGCTCAGCGAGGCCGACTTGGTGCGCCCGATCAGCTGGTCGAGGTCGGCGGTGCCGGTGTCGAGCAGGATCAGGGCGTCCTGGGCGAGGGTGCCGACGTGGTCGAGCAGCGCGGCGCGCTGGCGGTTGGCGGAGAGCGCCGAGACGGCCAGCTCCGCACGCCCGGCCCGCTGGGCGACCAGGGCGGAGAAGGCGGCGAGTAGGACGACGGAGGGGCTCGCGCCGGTGCGGCGGCAGACCGCGGCGAGGTCGGCGGCCGCGGTGCGGGAGCGCACCATCAGGGCGGCGGGGCCGCTCGGCGGGCCGGTGATCCGGGAGTCGGCGAACACCACCTGCGGGCCGCTGCCCAGCACCCGGGCCCAGTGCCGCAACGCACCGGCCGCCCGGCGGCGGCCCTGCGGACTCTGTTCGGCGGCGGCGATCTGGATCGGCGTCGGGGCGGTGACGGGCGGGAGCTCCTTCCCTGCCGCGAGGGCGTACCAGTCCTGGATCAGCAGCGCGGTGGCGGCGCCGTCGGCACCGGCGTGGCAGACCACGGCGATCAGCCGGAGCAGCCGCTGCCCGTCGACGAGCAGGGTGAAACGGATCCTCGGCACGATGTCCAGGGGGACCGGCACCGCGACGTCGGCCTGACCCAACTCGGCTGCCAGTGCGTCGAGTTCGCGGATCTCCAGACCACCCGCCTCGACCGCGGTGACGGCGAACCGGCCGTCCCCGCGCACCACCTGGCTCACCGGGAAGGCGTCCGGACCGGGGCCGGGCGGGAAGGAGGTGCGCAGCGACTCGTGCCGCTCGACCAGCAGCCGTAGCGCGTCCAGACCGGCGGCGAGCGAGGCGCCGGGCGGCACGGGCCAGACCGACTCCTTGTTGATCGCCTCGGGGGCGTCGCGCCGGATGCACCGGATCATGTTGTCCTGGCCCCGGGTGAGCGGCCCCGAGCCGCCGCTCGTCGCGGCGAAGCGGACGGTGATCCGCCGGTGCGCCCGGGCCGGGCCGTGCGGTGCCGCCTCGTGCGGGTCGGTGTCGTGCGGGTCGGTGTCGTGGAGATCGGCGTCGTGCAGATCGGTCTCGTGCGGGTCGGTGTCGTGCGGGTCGGCAGCTCGCGGTGCAGCGTGGTGCGCAGTCACGTCGTACGTGCCCTTCGGCTCGCCGGGAAGGTCTCAGCGGGGAGTACGGGCGGACGCTACCAGCGGCCGCCGGTGATCGTCCAGGCGAGCCGACGGTCAATCAACTCGCCGACCAGACAAGGGAGTTGACCTGATCAGGACAGTCTCCGAGCAGAGCGACGGCAGCCCGGTACGGCTCCGGGACGGACACGTCGCGCAGCCCCACCGGACCGGCCCCGAGCGGGCCGGGATCGGCCACCGACAGCGGGGAGGGACCCGCCACGGACACCCCGAGCGCCTGGACCAGCCGCCCGCCGTACGCCTTCACGCAAGCCTCCCGGCGACACCAGAGCACGGTGAACCGGGCCGCCCGCTCGGCGGGTTCAGTCGCCTCCGCGACGAAGCGCGCCTCCTCGAAGGGGAACCAGCGGGCCGCCATCCGCTCGGCGAGTCGGGCCTCCCGCAGCCGCTCCACGTCGACGCCGACCGCCCGGCCCTCGGCCAGGGCCAGCACCCCCAGCGACTCCGCGGCCGACCAGTTCACCCGTAACCCGCCCGCGCCCACCGGCTCCGGCTTGCCGTGCCGGCCCCGCCGCCAGACCACCTCGGCCGGGCGGATGCCGAGCCGCTCGGCGACCAGCTCCCGGACGGCGCCGCGCACCACGGTGAACCGGCTCCGCCGCACGGCGTCCGCCCGCACCGCGCGGGCCCGTTCCTCCGCGTCCAGCGTCCGCCACAGCCGGGCGACCACCTCGGCCGGCTGATCGGCGTCGATCAGCCGCAGGTCGACGGCGGTCACGACTGGGTCAGGGTGCTCAGCACCCCGAGCCGGCGGTCCAGCCCGGCGACCAGCAGCGGGCGCCGCTGCGCCCGCCACTCGGGCAGCCGCTCGGCGAGCTCCGCCCACGGGCCGGTGAACGGCTGCGCGGCGGGCCCGTCGTCGGCGCCGGTCGCATCCAGCACCGCCGCCCCGGGGCCCAGCTCCGCCGTCCGGGCCCGGACGGCGGACGCCGGGCGGTCGGCCGGGTGGTGCTGCTGCCGCACGGCCAGTCCCGCGCCCGGTTCCTCCTCGCAGACCAGCACCACCACGGCGTGCCGCCGGGGCAGCGCCACCGGCTCGGCCGGCTCGTAGTGCAGCGCGGTCTGTTCGGCGAGCACCACCACCGCCCGGCGGCAGGCCCTGGTGCGGTGGTACTCGGCGGCCAGCCGCAGGGCGGTGAAGGCCGCGGCGCTGCCCTGGTCGCAGACCGCGAAGGCCAGCGGCCCGCCGGGGACGGACCGGCTGAGCGCGAGCGAGGACGGTGCGCCGGGGCGCACGTCCGGGGTGTCGAAGGCGAGGATCAGCAGGTCCACCGGCTCGTCCTCGCCCACCGCCTCGCGCAGCAGCCCGGCGGCCAGCTCCTCGTAGGAGTGGCCGACGCCCTCTCGCAGCAGGTCCTCGCGCAGCGGCAGGCCGTACGGGCGGACCAGGTCGGAGACGAAGACCCGCAGGTCGGGGTCGAGCGAGGCCTCCGAACGGCCGTCGGAGCACCGGGCGAGGGCCCGGGTGATCCGCAGTCCGGCCGGGGCGGGCGCACCGGCCGGAGCGGGCGCGCCGGCAGGGGAACCGGGGGGACCGACGGGCACCCGGTCAGTCCTCGGCGATGAGGTGCCCGGCGACGTAGTCGGCCAGCTTGGTGACCGACCGCAGGTCGTCCTCGGTGATCTGCTCCACGTCCACCTGGATGTCGAGCGACTCCTCCAGCTCCAGGATGAGCTCGATGGTGCCGGCCGAGGTGAGGCCGAGGTCGTCGAACAGGCAGGCGTCCGCGGGGATCTCGGGCAGCTCGCGCTTGAGCACGCGTGGCAGGAGTTCGCCGATGCCGTGCAGGATCCGCTCGCGCAGCTCGGGGTCAGTGGTCTGGACCAGTGATTCTGACATGGGTGTCCCGTCCCGTCGTGCGTGTGGGAAGTGTGCTCTGGATTGACAACGTGGGAAACGCGCCCGGTGGTTCGAGCGGTCGACTGACGGAGCGTCAGTACTGCATCACCATCGCGGAGAAGGTGGCCCCGATACCGGCGGCGGCGATCAGGTAGTGGTCGCCGCGGCGGATCAGCCCCCGCGTGGTGGCGGTGTGAAGATTGATGAGGCTGTCCGCAGCGAAACTGTGCCCGACCGACAGCACGTTGTCCAGCACCACCTGGTCGAGCGGATAGCCGATCCGCCGCGCTATCATCCGCCACGACGCCTGGTTGACGTTGTGCGGAAGCACCGCGGCCAGGTCGGAGAGGTCCAGACCGGCCTGCTGGAGGGCGGCCTCGATCGCCTCCACCATGACGTTCGGGTACTCCCGCTGGTAGCGGGCGAGCAGCTCCGCGTCCTCGGCCAGCCGGCCGTCGAACTCCGGGCGCTGGCGCACCGCGAAGGAGCGCACCCGGTGCTGCGGCCCGTCCGCGCTGACCAGGCAGGCGGCCGCGCCCTCGGCGAAGATACCGGTCTCCGGCACCACCTGGGCGTCCTTGGTGAAGGTCTTCTCCCCCGCCAGCACCAGGGCGAGGGCCTGCGGGTCGGGATCGCCGGCCAGCAGCCGGCCCGCCAGGTCGATGGCCAACAGGCCCACCGCGCAGGCGTGGTGGGTCACGGTGAAGGCGCTCGCGTGCGCCAGCCCACGGCCGGCGAGCACCTCGTGCAGGGGGTTGAGCGGGTAGGGCACGGCCACCGGCATGCTGCGGGCGTGGATCACGAAGCGGACGTGCTGTTCACGTCCGCGCAGCTCCGGCAGGTCGTCGAGGGTTGCGTCGAGCAGGTCGGGCAGCGTCCCGCCCGGATCCAGCCGCAGCTGGTCCAGGCCGTGGAAGCGGCGGAAGAGACGGAGTTGACGTGGGGTCAGGCCGATGCGCTCGCCCACCGCCTCGATGGGCACGGCGTGTGGGGGGAGGTGAACGGCCACTGCCTCCAGTGCGGTCACCCGGGCTAGTATTCCGACGCCCGCCTGGTCGCACAAGTGATCTCGGGCGCTTCTCCTGCGCGACCGCCTCCTCGGGCGCCCTCGGAGCCGCCCTCCCCGGGCCGCCGGCGCCACGCGCGGGCCGCTCCACCGGGGCCGCCGCGCAACCCCGCTCCGCACCGCCACTGCGCACGTCACCCCACACGTCACCCCGCACGCCACTCCGCACCGTCGACCGGACGGGAGAACCTCCCATGTCAGACCGTGAACCAGCCCTCCCCGCGCAGCCGTTGAACCGGGTGTTGGCCGCCCTGCTGGCCGAGGTGGCCGGCGCGCCGCCCGCCTGGGTGGACAGACTGGCCCCGGACGCCCGCCTGGACGGCGACCTGCTGCTGGACGAGTGCGAACTCGCCGAGCTGGCCGTCCGGCTGCCCGAACGCTTCGGCCCCGCCGCCGACCTGGCCGCCCTGCGGGCCGGACTGGACCTGGCCGCCCTGGAGGCGCTGACCGTCGCCGACCTCCAGGCCCTGCTCCCCGAGGAGGACCGCCGATGACCCGGTTCCTGCTGGTGATGCCGCCGCTCACCGGACACGTCAACCCGGCCGCGGGCATCGCCGCCGAACTGACCGCACGCGGTCACGAAGTCGCCTGGACCGGCACGGAGTCGGTGCTGCGCCCGCTGCTCGGCCCGGACGCGCGGGTGCTCGGCACCGGCACCCGGGCCTTCCGGGCCCAGGGCGGGCACGGCCTGGCGGCGCTGCGCTCGCTCTGGGAGGGCTTCATCGTCCCGTACGCCCGGTTCACCGCGAAGCCGCTGGACACCCTCGTGCGGGAGTACCGGCCGGACGTGCTGCTGGTCGACCAGCACACCCCGGCGGGCGCCCTGGTCGCGCACCGGCACGGCCTGCCCTGGGCGTCCTTCGCGCCCGGGGCGATGGAACTGGGCCACCCCTACCGGGCGTTGCCGCAGGTCGAGGCCTGGATGACCGGGCTGCTGAGCGGCCTGTGGGAGCGGGCCGGGCTGCCCGCCGGGGAGTACCTGGACCCGCGCTTCTCCCCCGCCCTGGTGCTGGCCACCACCGGGCCGGCGCTGACCGGCAGCGCCGCGCCGCCGCACCACGCGCAGGTCGGGCCGGTGCTCGCGCCGCGCCCGCACGATCCGGACTTCCCCTGGCAGCGGCTGCTGCCCGGGCGGCGGCGGGTGCTGGTCACCATGGGCACGCTGGCGGGAGAGCTGGGCGCCGACTTCCTCGCCCGGGCCGTCCGGGCGCTGGAGCTGTGCGGCCCGCAGGTGCAGCCGGTGTTCGCGGCGCCGCGCGAGCTGCTGCCCGCGCCGTCCGAACTCCCCCCGCACGCGGTGGCGGTGGACCGGGCGCCGGTGCTGGAGCTGCTGGCACGCGGCGAGCTGGACGCGGTGCTCTGCCACGGCGGGATGAACACCGTGGGCGAGGCGCTGGCGCACGGGGTGCCACTGGTGACCGCGCCGATCCGGCACGACCAGCCCTTCGTCGCCGCGCAGGTGGCGGCGGCCGGGGCGGGCCTGCGGGTGCCGTTCGCCCGGGTCACGCCCGAGCGGCTGGCGGCGGCGCTCACCGCCGTACTCGACTCCACGGAGCACCGGGACCGCGCGGTTCAGGTCGGCCGAGGCCTACTGGCGGGCGGCGGCGCGGTGGCGGCCGCGGACCGACTGGAGGCGCTGGGCCCTCGACCACAGCCCCCGGTGACCGTCCCGGTGACCACCCCTTAGCAGAACAGGTGATCACACGTCCATTGGTCTAGGCCATTGTCTCCGGCCCTGGTCCGCCTCTAGGGTGGCGCAGCAACACCGCCTTTCCCAGGCGCCGAGCCCGCCCTTTCCCGGGTGCCGTGGCAGCCCATCCCCGTACGGGAGTTCCGGTTGATCGAGACCGCGGGACTGCGCAAGTCCTACCGCAAGAAGACCTCCCGCCGAAGCGGCGAGGACTCCACCGTCGACGCCGTGCGCGGCATCGACCTGTCCGTCGCCGCCGGCGAGATCTACGGCTTCCTCGGCCCCAACGGCGCCGGGAAGACCACCACCCTGCGCATGCTGGCCACCCTGATCCGCCCCGACGGCGGACGGGCCAGCATCGCCGGGGCCGACCTGTTCACCGACCCCGCCGGGGTCCGCCGCCGGATCGGCTACGTCGCCCAGGGCGGCGGCACCACCGACACCGTCAGCGCCCGCGAGGAACTGGTGCTCCAGTCCCGGCTGTACGGCGCGGGCAAGGCCCGGGCCGCGCAGGCCGCCGAGGACGCCCTCAAGGCCTTCGACCTGGGCGACTTCGGCGACCGGCCGTGCGCCACCTACTCCGGCGGCCAGCGCCGCCGGGTCGACATCGCCCTCGGGGTCATCCACCAGCCGCAGGTGCTGTTCCTGGACGAGCCGACGGTCGGGCTGGACCCGGCCAGCCGGGCGTACGTCTGGGAGGAGATCCGCCGACTGCGCACCGAGGGCATGACCGTGGTCGTCACCACCCACTACCTGGACGAGGCCGACGCGCTCTGCGACCGGGTCGCCATCGTCGACCACGGCCAGGTGGTGGTCGAGGGCACGCCCGAGGCGCTCAAGCGGGAGATCTCCGGCGACGTCGTGCTGCTGGGGCTCCTCCCGGGCGAGGACGTCACCGAGCGCGCCGCGGCGGTGCTCCGCCCGCAGCCGTACCTGCACCGGCTGGAGGCCGACGACGAGGGACTGCGGCTCTACCTGGAGGACGGCGCGGCCGCCATCCCGCGGCTGCTGCGCGCCCTGGAGGCGGCGGGCGTGACCCCCAGCACCGTGCAGCTCCAACGGCCCAGCCTGGACGACGTGTTCCTGGCCCGCACCGGCCGCTCGCTGCAGCAGTCCTGACCCCACCGCCCTGCCTGCCCGACCCCCTGGGGAGACCGTGAAGCTCGCCCGCGACACCTGGCTGATCCTCCAGCGCCAGCTGCTGCTCATGATCCGCACCCCGATCTGGATCGCCGTCGGCATCATCCAGCCGTTGTTCTACCTGCTGCTGTTCGCCCCGCTGTTGAAGAAGGTGCTCGCCCCGAACGGCTCCGGCAGCTACGCCGACGCCTACCAGGTGTACGTACCGGGCCTGTTGGCCGTGCTGTGCATCTTCGGCGGGCTGTTCACCGGTTTCAGCCTGCTGGGCGAGCTGCGGGCCGGGATCATCGAGCGCTCCCGGGTCACCCCGGTCAGCCGACTGGCGCTGCTGCTCGGCCGGGCCCTGCGCGAGATGGTGGCGCTGCTGGTGCAGGCCGTGCTGATCACCCTGATCGCGCTGCCGTTCGGCCTGCGGGTCAGCCCGCTGAACCTGCTGCTCGCCTACGTCCTGCTGGCCCTGCTGGCCCTGATGACCTCCGCGATCTCCTACGGGATCGCGCTGATGGTGCCCACCGACGCCGCCATGTCGCCGGTGGTGAACACCATCGCCCAGCCGATCGCGCTGCTCTCCGGGGTGCTGCTGCCGCTCACCCTGGCGCCGGCCTGGCTCCAGCAGCTCGCCCGCTGGAACCCCTTCTACTGGGCGGTGGAGGGCATGCGCGCACTGTTCTCCGGGCACGCCGGGGACGCCGCGGTCTGGCAGGGGCTGCTGGTGGTCGTACTGATGACCGTCCTGGCGGTGTACTGGTCGGCCCGGCTGTTCTCCACCCGGGTGCGCTGACGCGGGTCCGCCGACGCGGAGATACGGAAGGGGCCCGGCTCGCACCCCCGAGCCGGGCCCCCCGGCTGCCGCCCCACCCCACAGGAGCGGGTTAACACCCCCAACATTTAGACAACCTCGAATATATG